>JALPXT010000028.1 GCA_023271485.1 Dehalococcoidia bacterium
ACGTAGAGTGGCTGAACAGTTACGCCCAAAAAAATCCCTGTGCCGTCCACAAGGATTCGCAGGGGGCCACAACCTTGAACCGTGAACCGCGGCACTTTGAACCTGAGTAGTTGCTGGTAAAGCAGGTTACTCTTCGCCCCGTTTAGCCCTGTCGGACATGAATGCCCGGAGTATATCCATCGGCAAAGGAAAAATCACGGTATTGGTCTTCTCACTTGCTATCATGTGAAGGGTCTGCAGATAGCGCAACTGAAGGGTTGTCGGCTCCCGAGCGATGATCTCCCCGGCCTGGGCCAGCTTCACGGAAGCCTGGAGTTCTCCCTCGGCAAGGATGATCTTGGCCCTTCTGTCCCGCTCGGCCTCCGCTTGAGCAGCCATAGCCCGCTGCATACCTGAGGGAAGCTCCACATCCTTGATCTCTACACTGGTTACCTTGATACCCCAGGGATCGGTGGCGTCATCGATGATTCCTCGTAACATCTCATTCACCATCTCCCTCTGAGAAAGCAACTCATCGAGCTCGTGCTGTCCCAGTACACTGCGCAAGGTCGTCTGGGACATCTGATAGGTTGCCACTCTGAAGTCGAACACCTCCACCGCCGCTTTTTCAGGGTCCATCACTCGCAGGAATACCACGGCGTTAACCCTGGCAGTCACATTGTCTCGAGTAATCACCTCCTGGGAGGGGACATCGATAGTAACTACGCGAGTGTCTATCTTCCGCATCCGGTCTATGAAGGGGATGATGATCCGAATCCCCGGCTTCTTGGTTCCCACCAGCCGGCCGAATCGAAGAACCACACCCAGCTCATACTGCTGCACAATCTTCACCGCCGACGTGATGACTATCAGCAGCACAAACAGTATTACGACAACTATCATCAGGACTGTCATTGGTTCCATTTACCTGACCTCCTATTCATTTCTTGGTTACTCGGAGCTTCAAACCTTCCACTGCGGTTACCGTCACCTCCTCTCCTGGATCGGCCTGTCCCTCATCCAGAATAGCCCCCCAGAGTTCACCGTGTACGAACACGGTCCCCCTCGGATTTAGCACAGTTCTCACCTCCGCCACCATGCCAATGAGACCTTCCTGTCCCGTCGGTTGCTTGCGGCGCTGGGTGCGCACCACCGCCTGAACCACAAAGATAAAGAAAGCTCCGACGCTGACCGCTACAATGGCGATGAGCCACCAGTCTATATCGAGCATCGCTGGCCGCCCATCGAACAGTATTAAAGACCCGAATATCAGCGCCGCCAACCCCCCGGCGGTGAGCAGACCCCCGCTGGCAACGAACACCTCGGTCGCAAAGAGAGCAAATGCAAGCAGGATCAGGATAATCCCCGCCCAGTAGGCCTCGAGCATCGCCAGAGAATAGAATGCCAGCAGAAGGCTGATGGCACCTACTACACCGGGAAAGATGGTGCCCGGGCTGTAAAGCTCCAATGTGAGCCCCAGCAAGCCAATGCTCAGGAGAGTATAGGCGATATTGGGATCGCTTATCGCATGGAGAAAGCGCTGGACGAGGGTCATCTCGATTTCATCCAGTACGTACTCTTCGGTGTTAAGGATTATCTCCTCTCCGTGAATTGTTACCTCCATCCCATCAAGCTGCGAGATAAGATCCTGGAGGCTGTCGGCCCGCAGATCGATGAGGTTAGCCTCTAAGGCTTCGCTATCGGTAAAAGACTTACCTTCGGTGACGGTCAAGTCAGCCTGCTCAGGGTTGCGACCGCGCATTTCGGCGATGCTTCTGATCCAAGCGGCCGCATCCTCAATCGCTTTTCGTTGTGCCTCGTCTGGCACCTCGCCCTCCCCCAATGCTACGGGGGTAGCTGCGCCGATATTACTGCCCGGTGCCATCGCCGCTACGTGGGAAGCCAGGGTGATAAAGGTGCCTGCAGAGCCGGCCCAGCGGTCGACATAGACCACCACCGGCACTCGAGCAGCGAGGATTCGCTCTACGATGTCTCTGGTGGGGGGAACTGTACCACCAGGGGTATTCAGCTTAATCACCAGTGCGGCGGCCCCGCGGTCCTCGGCCTCGGTGATTCCCTGGTCGATAAAATCGGCCACCACCGGGACGATGATTCCGTCAACCTGGAGCACATGAATAACCGGGGAAGCAGCACTGGCCATTCCCGCGGATAGAATGCCCAGGATAAAGATCAATAGAAAGAAAATGCGCATACATTTTCTCATTGCATACCTCGTCAAATCCACCAGTATCTCGCATTCAACTTCCATTATAACTGATTTCCACCTTTTTGTAAATCTATGCTATAATGAGAGCAATGAAAGGCTCCTGTCAGGAGGGTGACATGGAAAAAGCAGAAAAAATCTGGCTAAACGGGGAACTCATCCCCTGGGGTGAGGCAAGGGTTCATGTCTTGACTCATGCGCTACACTACGGCACAGCGGTGTTCGAGAGTGTGAGGTGTTATGAAACCACCAGAGGTTCGGCGCTTTTCCGGCCGAGAGACCACATGCAAAGGCTGGCCGATAGCGCCAAGATATACCAGATGAATATACCTTATTCCGTTGATGAGTTGTGCATCGCGGTGAGACAGATCGTCAAGGCCAACGGCTTCAAAGAATGCTATATACGTCCGATCGCCTACTACGGATTTGGTGAGATGGGAGTGAATCCTGGCCAGAATCCGGTGGACGTTTCGCTCATTGCCTGGGAATGGGGAGCCTATCTGGGGGTCGAGGGAATGGAGAAAGGAATTCGGTGCAAGATATCCTCGTGGTTGCGGATAGATTCCCGTATGCTGCCGCCGCAGGCAAAGGCCAGCGCCAATTATGGCAATTCAGTGCTCGCTGTTCTGGAGGCCCAGGAGTGTGGCTACGATGAAGCGATAATGCTCAACCTTGCTGGACAGGTATGCGAAGGTGCGGGGGAGAATCTATTCATCATCAAGAATGGCACGCTTATTACGCCTCCTCTGAGCGCCGGCGCACTCTCGGGAATCACCATGGACTCGGCGATAACCATTGCCAGAGACATGGGCATTCCCTTTGTCAGCAGGGATATATCGCGTGAAGAACTCTTCCTGGCCGATGAGGCTTTCCTTACCGGAACAGCCGCGGAGGTGACGCCTATCAGGGAAGTTGATGGAAGGGTCATCGGCAACGGGGGCCGCGGAGAGTTGACGGCCAGGATTCAGGCCAAGTTCTTCGACATTGTCAGAGGCAAAGACGAGCGATACTACCGCTGGTTGGACTTTATATAGCGGTCAGCAGTCAGCAGCCGGCAGCCGGCAGTCGGCAGCCGGCTGCCAATCGCAACACTGCTTCGAGTACCCTTGCCCAGTGCTGACCGAGTTGCCTCTTGTCCAGTCTCACCTGGGTTGTGCCCACCTTCAAGCTGCTGCCAAAACTGCTTTGCAGCAAGGCCCTGTCCAGCTTCGCCTCGCTCCCCATCCGGAGCAGAATCTGCTTGCCCTCGGCGGAGATTTTCTGAACGCCCGCTTCAGTACCCAGGAGTTTGATTCTGACCAGATAGAGCAGATTCTGAACCGGTAGAGGCATCCGGCCGAACCGGTCTTTGAGTTCCTGACGGATATCCTCGATCCGCTTCATGGAATCGAGATTCGCCAGCCTCTGGTAGAGGGCCAGGCGAGTGTTTAGATCAGGCACATATTCTTCGGGGATATAGGCCGTAATGGGTAGATCGACGGTGAGGGGAGCACGTCGAGGGCCTCGCTTCTCCTCCCCGCTTTTCAGTTCCTCCACTGCCTCGGACAGCAACCGGCAGTACAGGTCGAACCCCACCGCCCCAATGTGGCCGCTCTGCTCCGGCCCCAGGATATTGCCCGCCCCCCGGATTTCAAGGTCCTTCATAGCGATGCGGAACCCCGCACCGAGCTCGGTGGCCTCAAAGATGGTCTTGAGGCGTTTCCGGGCCGGCTCGGTCAGCCGCTTGCCCTTTTCATACAGAAAATAGGCATATGCCCGGACATCTCCCCGCCCCACCCTGCCCCGCAGATGATACAGTTGGGTCAAACCCAGCTTGTCGGACTGATTGACTATCAAGGTGTTAACATTCGGTAAGTCCAGCCCCGACTCGATGATCACGGTGCAAACCAGCACATCAACCTTGCCGGCGATGAAATCGACCATCACCGATTCCAGTAATTCCTCAGGCATTTGCCCGTGGGCGACGGCAATTCTGGCCTCGGGCAGCAAATCCCTCAGCCGGCCGGCAACATAGGCGATGCTCTGCACCCGGTTGTGCACAAAGAACACCTGCCCATTGCGGTCCAGCTCCCTCAGTATCGCGCTTCGAATCAGTCCGTCGTCATATTCGGCGACATAGGTTTTTATCGGCAGGCGCGCCTCCGGGGGAGTCTCCATGGTGCTCATGTCGCGAACCCCGATGAGCGACATGTGGAGGGTGCGCGGGATAGGAGTTGCGCTCAGCGTGAGCACATCTACTTCCCGGCGCAACTGTTTCAGTCGTTCCTTGTGCGCCACCCCGAATTTCTGTTCCTCGTCGATGATGACCAACCCCAAATCCTTAAATACCACATCCCTCTGCAGCAGACGGTGCGTCCCGATGCAGATGTCGACAGCGCCGTTTGCCAGTCCCGCCAGCACATCTTGCTGCTCCCTGGGGGAACGAAACCGGCTCAGCACTTCGATCTTTATGGGAAAGGCGGCCAGCCTCTCAGCAAAAGTGATGAAGTGCTGCTGGGCAAGGACGGTAGTCGGCACCAGGACGGCCACCTGCATACCATCCATCACCGCCTTGAAGGCAGCCCGGACCGCCACCTCGGTTTTCCCATAGCCCACATCGCCGCACACCAGCCGGTCCATCGGCCTGGATTTCTCCATATCCTCTTTTACACTGCGGATCGTTTCCAATTGATCTGGGGTCTCCACATAGGGGAAGGAGGCTTCAAATTCCTGCTGCCACACGGTATCCGGCGAGAAGCCAATTCCGGAGGATATCTCCCGTGAAGCATAAATGGCAACGAGTTCCTGGGCCAGCTCAGCCGCTGCCTTCTTGACCCGCTGTTTGGTGCGAGTCCATTCCTGGGTGCTCAGCCGGCTGAGGGAGGGGAAATAACCGCCGGAGCCGATATAACGGGCTACTCGGTCCACCTGATCGGAGGGGAGATACAGCCGGTCACCCTCGGCATACTCCAGGATCAGATACTCGCGCTCCGTGCCATCCGAGGCGATGCGGGTTATCCCGGAAAACATGGCGATACCGTGATCAACATGAACCACATGGTCGCCAACGGATAGGTCGGCGAGGAAGACCTCCTGTTGAGCACGGCGCTTGGGCGCCGGCCGACGCTTCTTTACGAATCCAAAGAGCTCGGCATCGGTGAGCAGCAGGGTCCCATTCCAGGCCCAACCGCCGGCCAACGAGCCATGAACCAGGGTCAGCGAACCCAATGGTGGCAATTGATCCAGTTGTGCCTGTGGAGAGGCAGGGATATCCTGTTCTCGAAGAAGCTCGGAAAGCCTCTCGGACTGCTGGGAAACGATCACGATCCGTCTGCCATCCCTGAGACCGGTCTCTGTGTCTTCCAGAAAACGGGAGACTTGGCCCCCGTAGCCAGGGGCTGCGCCGAAGTCAAATAGAGAGCTCACCCTCTCATCTCCCCATTTCTGGAGCGAGAGCAGTTGCTTGATTGTCCCCAGCCTCTCCTGTATCTCAGACCAGGTGAAATGGGCGGGACGCAATCCTGCGGCTTCAGACTCCCAGATCGCTTCGGCAACAATCCCTTCGGGGTCATCAAGAACAACCAGCGACTCGCGAGGGAGGTAGTCGGTTATGGCGCCGCCGTTTTCGCCAAACGACCCTTCGATGAGTTCCCTCTCCGGCGGGGGGAGCTCCCCGGCGGGTACAATTGCTACCGAATCGGTGAATCCCACGGAGCGCTGGGTGCCCGGGTCAAACCATCGGATGCTCTCCACTTCGTCTCCGAGGAACTCGATCCGGGCCGGGAGGTCATTGCCTGGTGAGAATATATCTACGATGCCGCCTCGCTTGCTGATGGTTCCCGGTGTCTCTATCACCTGGGCCATTTCGTAACCCAGGCGTATCCACTGCGCGATAAGTGTATCTGGTTCGATGCGCATTCCCTTTTTCACCACCTGGCAGGCGGAGGCGAAATCAGCCGGTAATAGGGTCTTCCGGGCTACGGCATAAGCCGAGGCTACGATCAGGGGAGGCAAGCCGGATGGCAAGCTATTCCACTCGTTCAGGATGGACAGCACCTGCAATCTCTGCTGGACAGTCGAGGGATCGGGGAAGAGACGCTCGTAGGGGAGAATGTCAATTTCAGGAAAGAGACGCACCGGAGCATCGGGATGACACCATTTTGATAGCTCCTCGTGTAGTCCCTTCGCTCTTTCAACTCCGGGAGTGACGACTAATAGTGGCACACCGAGATCGTGATAGAGACAGGCCAGGAGAAAGGGTGTGGCGGCCTCGAGGACTACCGTCTTTTGTCTGCCATTACCCTGGATGAGCTGGTGGTAAGCGGGAACATCCCGCATCAGCGCCCGCAAGCCGGAGAGATTCATCTTTGCTCACACCAAAAGGGCTAGTCGCAAGCGAGTAGCCCTGTTTTAGAAGACAACAGTATTTCCAACGAAAATCGGGGTGAGAGGATTTGAACCTCCGACCCCCTGCACCCCATGCAGGTGCGCTACCAGGCTGCGCCACACCCCGACGTGCTGGACAATTACTATACTACCATAACAAGCCCTCTAAAATCAAAGAGCGCTAATGTTATGTAAAGTGCGGCCCTGGGCGGCGGCTTGACACCCAAGTTGTAAGGTGCTATATTCTTAGCGTGTGGCAGCGTAGCTCAGTGGTAGAGCAGGGGACTCATAAGCCTCTGGTCGTGGGTTCGAATCCCTCCGCTGCCACCAACCACTTAGACATCCCACGATGGATGCAGCAGGCCGAAGGGGAAATCAAAACTAAACGGAGGAGAAAATGGCCATAAAAGAGTTCACCGTCAGGCAGGCAGCGAAGCGGATGCTCCCCTTGGTGAGCAGGATGTCGGATAAGGATTTGGAGAAAGTCCTCAGGGTAGCGGGAAAGTTCGCTCCCACTAAATTCTCCAGATCTATGGTTAGCTCGCTGCAGGAGTTGTGCCACAAGCAGCACCCCACCATCGAGTTCTTCCGGAGATTTGTTCGTCAGGCAAACCCTCATGTGAGGGAGAGATTGATGAACAGCTTTGTGATTAGAAACCACTGGTACGGGAGCGTGAGGCGTGAGGAGATAAGAAAAAAGGAAGGCCTGTCTGTCCCTAACACCTTTCTCATTAGCCCCACCATGCGCTGTAACCTGCGCTGTGCTGGTTGCTATGCCGCTAATTACAGTATGAAGGATGACCTGGAGACTGAGGTCATCGACCAGGTGTTGACAGAAGGGAAGGATCTGGGGATCTTCTTTGTGACTATTCTGGGTGGCGAGCCGTTCATCCGGCCAGACCTGTGGGACATTTACCGGCGTCATAGCGACATTACATTTCACATTTATACCAACGGGACTCTCGTCAACAAAGAGGTGGCCGGGAAGCTGGCGGAGCTGGGCAACGTGATTATCATCTTCAGCCTGGAGGGCTTTGAGGAGGAAACAGATGCCCGGCGGGGCAGGGGAGTCTTCCAGAAGGTAATGCAGGGAATGGATAACCTGCGGGAGGCAGGGGTAATATTTGGGTATTCCGTAATGGTTACCTCCCAGAATGTGGGGACCATTATCAGCGATGAATTTAACGACATGCTCATTGAGAAAGGTTGCCTCTTTGGCTGGCATTTTCTCTATATGCCCTCAGGGATTGACCCCGATGTCAGCTTAATGCCCACCGCCGAGCAGCGAGAGTTGATGAGACTACGGGGGGCTCAGCGCATCCGCGAGGAGAAGCCAATCCTGGTTTTCGACTTCTGGAACGACGCCCCCTTTGTTGGTGGCTGTATCGCCGCTGGTCGCCACTTCTTTCACATCAATTCACACGGCGATGTAGAGCCCTGTATTTTTGTCCATCTAGCAACTGACAATGTCAAGCAGAAAAGTTTGAAAGAGATTCTTAACTCGCCTTACTTCAGGGGAATCAGGTCCCGCCAGCCATATTCATACAGTGGTAACCTCTTGCGCCCATGCATGATTATCGATCACCCCCATGTGCTTCGGGAGGTTTGCGCTGAGTTTCGCCCCTACCCTACTCACGAGGGTGCCGAGACACTGGTCACCACCCTCTGTGGTGAATTGGACAGATACTCGGCGGAGGCAGCCAGGGTGTTGGATGCCGCCTGGGAGCGTGACTTTGTCTCCCGGGGATTCATACCTCCAGATGTAATATGAGCAGGGAAAGGAAAAGGGGCTCCGCCGCCATCTCCCCATCTGTTTGATTCCGTGCCAGCCGCAGTTCATCTTGGCGACCTCTTAGTTGCTTGATTCTGGGAGTCAGGTCGTCCAGGTCAAGCTTTCGTGTTTCCAGCGCCTCGTAGAGCGGGGAGAGCCTGCTTCACACATCCCTCAGTGCAGCATCAATGGGATCTCGCACTAAAGTCCTTTCCCTTATCAGGTTTCGGAGGTACGTTCGGAATGATCTTGCCTATCAATAGTCGTTCAGTATATAATAGAAACCGAACCAGACAGATGAAACTGATGGGGCCACGTCCTGACAATGCTAAATCACAGGTACGGCCCCTGGCCCGATAATTGAGCCTGTAAGCGGCCATCGGTGGAGCAAGCCCAATGAAAGAAGTGCTTGACTGCCAGGCAAAGAGCTTCTTCCGGCGGCGACCGTATGAGAAACAGGCTTGCCCGCAAAAGCTCCCGCATGTTGCCCCCCTGGTGATTATCCACACCTCTACCTATGTGAGTGTTCAGCCGTCACCTGTTAACTGTCCGTTTTCAGATGAATGCTTACAAGAATGTTGCCAGTCCTGTAATCCTGTCGAAAGAATCTCACGAAGAGGCGGTTACGAATAAGCAAAGGGAGGTTCCAAGATGACCGTTAGATTGAGAAGATCCGGCAAGAGGATAAAATCTTGTTATCGAGGTGAAAGGATGTTGTAAAGCAGCAACTGTTATCCACGAAGAACTAAGGAGGGATTCAACTATAGTTCTTTGCAAAAAGATTTAAAATAAAGGTGACGACTCAGGTTCAAAGTTCCGGGGTTCACAGTTAGCGTGTAGCGAATAGCATGATCTGTGATGTGTGACCTGTTAAGCGTGTAGCGTGAAGCCTGAAGGTAGAACCCTGAGCCGTGAACCTGGAATCGTGAGCCCCTCGCCCTGCGGCCGGGGCCAGGCCTGGCAACCTGACTCGTTACTGAAAAGCAAGAATATAAGGGGGAAAGGAAAAATGAATGCCTTAAAGACAACCATAGAGTTTTGGAGAGAGGGTAATCTCTATATAGCTCGCTCTCCCGAATTAGACATGGTGGCTCAGGGGAACTCTCTAGAGGAAGCGAGGCAGAATCTCCTTGAAGTCATTGAGATCCAATTTGAAGAAATGAAAGAGCTAGGCACACTGGAGGAATTCTTATTGGAAGCGGGTTATGACCTGGAGGGAGGCGTGACGGGATCTAAAAGAGAGATTATTAGCTTTGACAAGTCTTTTGTGAATCTGTCGAGAGTGTAGTGTGAAACGGATAATTCCTACGGACTGGCAAACACAAGTCAAAATCTTCGAGGAATTTGGTCGCACCTTTAGGCGACAAAAAGGGGACCATTTGATTTATCATCACTCCCAGGCTAAGAGGGCTGTAGTAATCCCGAAATATGAAGAGATTGGCGTGGCTATCATAAAGAGTAACATGAGGACAGTGGGCATGAGCAGAGAGGAATACTTGAAGTTGCTGGAGAAAGTTAGATAAACGCTCAGCCCGGACGTAACTAGAATGACAGAGGAGCAGGCATCATCAGATGCCGACAAGAGAGACAGGTTATTCGCATTTGAGCATGCTCATTCGGCTGAGGATGCTTACTGAAAGGAGGTTAATTGACTTCTACTCGACCCCAGGTCATAGAGGGCATCTATCAAAAAGGGGTGATCAAACTTCTGGACAAAGTTGGCTTAAGAGAGAACGAGCGAGTAAGAATGCAAATCCTTCATGGGGAGCCCCAGAAAACCCCGCCGGAGGGGGAGGTGATTTCTCTACGTGGAATCTGGAAGGGTGCTAGAATCAGTGATGAGAGCATTGAAGAGGCAAAGCACATTTGGGAGAGAGGGATTGAGAAACAAATCGGGTAACTACTCAGGTAGGTTAGACTGAAGGGGATTAGGCTGAAGGAAGGGGGACTTCCGGACACGGGCCACGGACACGACAGGGAGCGTTGGAACCAGATGAAGGATTCTTAAGCGGAGGGTGTGATAACAATGCCAAAGGTGACCGACATAGGAGAGCTTATCGTTCAAACGCCGGAGGTGCGCGGGGGACGGCCACGGATCGCTGGAACCGGTGTCACGGTCCAGCGCATTGTGGGGTGGTACAAACTGGGGTTGAGCCCTGAGGAGATCGCAAACCGTACCGGGCACCTGTCACTGGCACAAGTATATGCTGCCCTGGCTTATTACCATGCCAACCGGGAAGAGGTCGAATACGACATTGCTGTTGAAGAAGCTGAGGCCAAAACACTCGAACGGGGGCATATTCGCTTCGTTCAAGACGATTCATGACAATTCATTTGTACATCGACGAAGATGCGATGGATCAGGACCTGGTTCGCTCATTGCGAGCGCGTGGTGTAAATGTGACCACAGCTCTGGAGGAGAATATGATTGAGCGAAGTGACCAGGCCCACCTGGATTACGCAACGGCGCTCGGGCGGGCCCTCTTTAGCTTCAATGTTGCTGATTTCTATCGTCTCCACGAAACTTATCGATCCCAGGGCAAGTCGCACGCTGGCATCATCGTCGCGCGTCAACAGCATTACTCCGTGGGACAGCAGATGCGTCGCCTGCTGAAACTGATTGGCACTAAATCGGCAGAGGAAATGAGAAATCAGGTGGAGTTTCTCACCGCTTGGGGGTGAGAGCGATCAAATAGTCAGGAATGACACTGCTGTGGGGGCTGTGCCTGACAACTTGAGTAGTTACTTAAGTTTTGACGTAACTACTCAGGTTCACAGTTCGCGGTTGATGGTTCAAGGTTCACACATCACAGTTCACGCTACACGCTAATTCCGAACCCCGGAACTTGGAACCCCTGGGCCTGCGGCCGGGGGCAGGCCTGAGCAGTTACCTCCAGGGAAATGAATAGGGGGAGGCGCCAGGAATCTTCAGGGAGGTTTTGATCATGAAAAGGGTCACCCTATTGCGGGGTGGGGTGGCAGTGGTGCTTATGGTTGCCGCGCTGGTAACGGCGTTCCCTTTCCCTCTCGTAGGCGTGGCCGCGGCTGACGAGACCACAGAGCGAGCGCCGGCAAAGGAGTGGAGCCGCACATTTGGCGGCGCAGAATATGATCGGGGCCTCTCAGTCCAGCAGACGGACGACGGGGGATTTATCATAACCGGAAGGACAGAGTCTTTTGGCGCAGGCGGGTGGGATGTCTGGTTGATAAAGACCGATTCTCAGGGGAATAAGCAGTGGAGCCGCTCATTCGGCGGCGCAGACTGGGATTGGGGCCACTCAGTGCAGCAGACGGATGACGGCGGGTTTATCGTAACCGGAAGCACAGAGTCTTTCGGCGCAGGCGGGTGGGATGTCTGGTTGATAAAGACCGATTCTCAGGGGAATAAGCAGTGGAGCCGCACCTTCGGTGGCGGAGATAGTGATCGGGGCAACTCAGTCCAGCAGACAACTGACGGCGGATTTATCATAACCGGAGGGACATGGTCTTTCGGCGCAGGTTGGGGTGATCTCTGGCTGATAAAGACCGATTCTGAGGGAAACAAGCAGTGGAGCCGCACGTTCGGTGGCGCAGACTGGGATCGAGGCCGCTCAGTCCAGCAGACGGATGACGGCGGATTTATTATAACCGGACGGACAGGGTCTTTTGGCGCTGGTAGGGGGGATCTCTGGCTGATAAAGACCGATTCTCAGGGGAATAAAGAATGGAGCCGCACCTTTGGTGGCGCAAATTTGGATATAGGCCACTCAGTCCAGCAGACGGACGACGGCGGATTTATCATAACCGGAATGACACGGTCTTTTGGCGCAGGTCTTACTGATCTCTGGCTGATAAAGACCGATTCTCAGGGGAATAAAGAATGGAGTCGCACCTTTGGTGGCACAGACTGGGATACAGGCCACTCAGTCCAGCAGACCGATAATGGCGGGTTTATCATAACCGGAAGAACACGGTCTTTTGGTGCAGGTGAAAATGATCTCTGGCTGATAAAGGTTGCATCACGAGAAACAGTAATCGGTATAGTTGAGGAAGCTCCCAAAGTGATCCAAAAGGAGAGAGATAAAGGGTTCGATATGGTCCGGGCAGAGGTTCTTCTTCTGCAGGCTGAGCAGGCACTTGAGGATGCAGATTATATAAAGGCATTTGAGGTGGCAAGAAAGGCACGGTCTCTTGCCATGGACCTCGATCAAGATGGCGTGGTCAACTATAGAGACTTTGCACCGACGATCAATAACAATCACATCTACATGGGGGCACTTGCTTTTGCCGTGATCCTGTCAATAGGCATTTTTTCTTACGGGCGAAAGAAGAAGGCCGAGAAGGAGGAGATTGAAGGGAAAAAGAGAGCGATTCTTGAGATGATAGATGAGGTTGTAAATCAAGGCAGGAGGTAGAATTGATGGGCAGTATTGTGAAAGAACTCGAAGGGCTGCACAAGGAAGTGGAGGTTGCTAGAGGTCTGATAAATCAGCACCATATAGGCGCCAACCTGGATGAGGCAAGGAGCCTCCTCAAGGAAGCGGCGGAATTGGTGAAGAAGAAGGAGCTCGCAAGAGCGCTGAAGCTGACCAAGAAGGCCCAACTGGCCGCTAGGCCCACTACCGAATATCTTCTGGATAGAGCGAAAAAGATAGCCGACGATGGCAGCGAGGCATACCAGAGAGAAGATTACTCAGAGGCCATAAAGCTCTGGGAAAGGGCTCTCGAAGAATACACCCGTGTGGTGCAGTTGGCGAGCGAAAGGAACGAGGCAGAGATAGTTGAGGCTCTTAAACCCTCTATGGAAAGCATCGAGAAAGATATAAAGACTGCTGCGGTAAACAGAGCCCGGAAAGAGATGGCTGCACTCGTTGATGAGGCAAACAAGACCGTGAACGAGGCGAAAAGAATGTTTGAGGCAGGAGATTTCGATGCTGCCAGAGAAGGATTCCGGTCAGCGAGAGAGACGTATGCAAAAGGCGCTGGGGTTGCAGGCAAATTCGGGTTTGAGGACGAGCCAACGATCAATCGAGCAGTAGCAAACATGGAGGTTAGCATCGAGGCATGCCTCCTGCACAAGGGAGATAAGTTAATCGAGCAGGCCAATAAGGAAAAAGGCAAGGAAAAGGAGAATGCCTTCTCAGAAGTGATAAAGTACCTGGAATCGTTCTCCTCGGATAACGCAACCTACGACCAATTGAAAACAACGGCATACAGAGGCTTGGTGGAGGGAAAGATTGAAATCGGGAACGGGCTAATCGAGGATGCCGAGAAGCGGTTCAACAAGGGAGAATACCTCAAAGCAAGAGACCAATACAGGAATGCTCAGACACACTTCGAAGGCATTCGTGAGCTTGCTGCCGAACACGGTCTGGAAGAGGAAAAGACAAGGATCGAAAAGTCAACTGATGCCTGCACAGCAAATATAAGGTTGTGCACCGATACTCTGGTCCGCGCAAGGAGCGCTGTCGCAAAAGACGACGAGGTACGAAAGCCAATAAAGGTTGAGGATATAACATTGGAACCCGCAGTTGGACCTGGTATAAGAAAAGGCCAACCGATGTTCGCCTTTCCGGAGGAGCTCCATGAATACTATCATCAACCTGAATACGTCGGCGAGGGTGGAAGTTCCTGGGTGTACAGGGCACAGCGGAAGAAGGACGGTGCCATGGTGGCCATAAAGATCGCCAGGTACCATGACAAAAAGACCGCCAAGAGCTTTATAGACGAAATACAAATCTGGAAGGAACTCGATCACAAGAACATAGCCACGATATACGACTATAGCTCTTATCCTAGGCCATATATCGAGATGGAGCTTCTGGCGGGCTCGATAGAGGATTTGATACCGCTTGATCCGAGAAAAGCGGGTCATCTGATCTTCAAGATAGCAGATGGCTTAAGATATGCTCATGGAAGACCAACTCCTGTATTTCACCTCGACCTGAAGCCTGGCAATATCATGCTTGATGGTAATAAGGAGCCGAAAATCGTGGATTGGGGGCTGGCAAAGATGATACGGGCTTCAAAGCAATCAGTTGGTCAAGCCAGGGGATACACTATGCTCTATGCTACGCCGGAGCATATAACCGAAGGCAAGGTAGATGGGAGAACAGATATATTTCAGCTCGGTCAGATATTCTATGAGCTGGTAACCGGCAAGCCTCCCTTTGAAGCCGCC
>JALPXT010000029.1 GCA_023271485.1 Dehalococcoidia bacterium
CGGTGTGGACCGGCTAATCTCTGATGAGCGCATTAAGGCACTCGGTGAGGTGTATTCACACGACGCCGTAGTGAGTGTGGTGCGCCGACACCTGGACGAGCTTCGCCTTTTCATGAGCCGGGGCAATCCCTGCCCGTCCTTTGCTGAGATAGCCGACACCGTTGTGGCCCGGCTTCAGTCCTTGGGGACCATTGGGCCAAGGCGGGTGATAAACGCCACCGGGGTGATACTCCACACAAATCTAGGCAGAGCTCCCCTCAGCACCAATGCGATAGCTGCTATGAAGCAGGCATCAGAGGGATTCAACAATCTGGAGATTGATCTCGAAAGCGGGAAAAGAGGCTCGCGCCAGGTTCACGTCGAGCCTCTCTTGTGTCAACTCTCCGGCGCTGAGGATTCCCTGGTGGTCAACAATAATGCTTCCGCGGTGCTCCTGGCCCTCAGCGCGCTGGCCAGGAGAAAGGAAGTCCTCGTATCCCGCGGTCAGGCGGTGGAGATCGGCGGAGGCTTTCGTATCCCTGACGTGATGCGGCAGAGCGGGGCAAAGCTGGTGGAAGTGGGAACAACCAACTGCTCCTATATTGCTGACTATGAGGGAGCGATCACGCCGCAAACGGCGGCACTGCTCCGAGTCCACTCGAGCAACTTCAAGGTGGTTGGTTTCACTCAGGAAGTTGCGATTCAGGAGCTGGTTGAGCTGGGCAAACGGTATGAACTGCCGGTATTCGATGACCTGGGCAGCGGCTGCCTCTTGGACACCACAGGGTTCGGTCTGGATGCCGAGCCACGGGTGCAGGATAGTATAGCCGCCGGTGTCGGGTTGGCCTGCTTCTCGGGGGATAAGCTACTGGGCGGACCACAGGCTGGTATCATCGTAGGCCGGCAGTGCTTGGTTAGCAGATTGAAGAGGCATCCCCTGGCGCGAGGGGTGCGCATCGACAAGATGAGGCTGGCGGCTCTCTCGGCGACGCTGATCCACTATTTCAAGGGAGAGGCCACGGACAAAATCCCCATATGGCGTATGATTGCCTCTCCTTTGACTGAGATAGAAAGGCGAGCCGAGCAATGGGCGCAGGAGATCGGTAATCTGGCTTTCACTGAGGCCGGAGAGTCTACGGTAGGCGGGGGAAGTTTGCCGGGAAGCACTCTGCCGACCCGATTGCTGATAATCAAAATGCCCAGAAATCTCAGGGTACAGGACCTGGCTCAAGAACTGCGCCGGCAGCCTCTGCCGGTCGTTGGACGCATCGAGCGAAATGCTCTGGTCCTCGATCCTCGCAGCGTTCTTCCTGAAGAAGACACCGCCGTCGTTCAGTCCCTGCGCAGCGTCTTCGCTGCGGTAGGCTGAGTCCCCAGGCAGGCAGGTTGTGCCCTGGAACGAGAGCGAGTATAATCTGAATTGATGAAGGTTTGCGAACTGGGCGAATTTGGCCTTATTGAGAGGCTGGCTCAAATCGTTGATGAGTTAGGGGCTGGCGGCCAACCAAGATCCGACCTGATCATTGGTATAGGGGATGATGCCGCGGCCTGGAAGAGCAGAGGCCTGGTTCAACTCGGCACTGCCGATATTCTGATCCAGGATGTACACTTCACCCTGGAGACAACCGCCTGGCGTAATCTGGGCTGGAAGGCCCTGGCGGTGAGTATCAGCGACATCGCGGCGATGGGCGGTATCCCGGACTATGCCATGATCTCTCTGGGGCTGCCCTCCGATACTGAGGTGGAACATATAACCAAACTCTATACGGGAATGGCAGAAATAGCTCGCCAATTCGATGTGGCCGTCATGGGCGGCGATATCTCTGAAGCGCTGTTGCTCATTATCAGCCCCACTGTCATCGGGACAGTAGAGAAGGATAGAATGCTGACTCGCTCGGGGGCGATACCTGGCGACCAGATTGCGGTTACCGGATATCTGGGCTCGTCGGCAGCCGGACTGAGAATGATGAAAAAGAAGCATGAATTGGATCCGCGGGCAGCCTCGGCTCTAATTGAAGCGCACCTGCGGCCTTGTCCCAGGGTGAGTGAAGGGCGGCTGTTGGGCGAAAACGGGGTGAAGTCGGCGATAGACATCAGCGATGGCCTGATTGCCGATCTCGCTCATATCTGCCGGGCAAGCGGGGTCGAGGCTAGAGTCCGCTTGGCGGATATCCCGATACACCCGGCGCTCAAGGCTGCCTTCGGCGAAGGTAGCATCAGCTTGGCCCTTTCAGGAGGAGAGGACTACGAGCTGCTGTTCACCGCTCCAGGTGGAATAATCGAAAGGGTGAAACAAAGCCTTTCAATCCCGGTGACGGTCATTGGAGAGATCACCGGTGGCAAACCGGGGAAAGTAACCCTTCTTGGTGAAACTGGAAGGGAAGTCGAATGGAAGAAGAGGGGATGGGAACACTTTGGGAATCATTAGGGCTGTCTTACACGAAGAGGTGAGAACATCAGATATTGAACTCGTCACCCGCAGCCTGGAGGAGACGCAGCGGATCGGGGCTGATATTGGGGAAGGAGCCGAAATCGGTGACTTGATATTGTTAGTAGGGGATCTGGGAGCCGGTAAGACCTGCTTCACCCAGGGCATTGCCCGGGGACTGGGACTGGCTGATTATACCTCAAGCCCCTCGTTCGTGCTGGTGAGAGAATATCAGGGAAGACTCAACCTGTATCACATTGATTTCTACCGGCTCAATGATATACGGGAAATCGCTGAGCTCGGAATGAGTGACTATCTCGATGGTGAGGGAATCTGTGTGGTGGAGTGGGCTGACAGGGCTCTGGATTCGCTCCCGGAAGAACACCTGCTTATCAGGTTTGAGCATCTGGCGGTAAATGAGCGCCGATTACGGTTCGAACCCAGGGGGCAGAGATACGTCGGTCTCGTGGAGGAACTGAAGGGAAAATGGAACTTGCGATAGACACCTCAACCAGGGTTGCCGGCCTGGCGCTATCGAATAAAGGGGCCCTCATTGCCGAGATCACCTGGTATGCGGGACAGAATCATACTGTGGAGCTTGTTCCCAACATGATGTCCCTCCTCGAGCAGCGCAAGGCGCATATCCGCGATATCGAGAGCATCGTGGTGGCCAAAGGGCCGGGCAGCTTTAACGGCCTGCGGGTGGCATTAGCCACTGCCAAGGGGCTGGCATTTGCTCTGGGCATTCACCTGGTGGGGATAAGCACGCTGGAAGTGATGGCCTTCCCCTACGCTGACCTGGGGTTCCCTGTTTGTCCCATCCTGTATGCCGGACGCAGCGAGATCGCCACCGCACTGTTTCAGACTCGCGACGGCCGGTGGGAAAGGCTCACTGTGGAGCACACCACCACGATTGATGATCTCTGCTCACGAATTGGGCAACCAACCATATTCTGTGGTGAGATCAGTGATGGACAGTGGATGCAGATTGAGGAGGAACTGGGGGAAAAGGCATTGATTACAAGGGGGTCAGCCGTGCTCCGGAGGGCGGGCTACCTTGCCGAGCTTGGCTGGCAAAGGATTGAATCGGGTGACTTCGATGACCCCTTTACCCTGCAGCCACTATACTTGAAGAGGCCGGCGATCACCGTTTCCAAAAAAGAGGAGGTATAATGCAGTGTCCAATATGCCGTCGGCAGGTTAATGATGAGACTGAGCTGATGACATGTCTTGCAGGTCACATGCGGGAAGAAGCAGCAAGGCAAGCCAAGGAAATGCAGAGAATCTATCTGATGATGATGGCAAGCCAGTTGACCATCGCGTGCGTGACCACTCGAATCGCCCCACAGGATGTGGTAGGCACCTTCGGCGAGGTCTATGGACTGCTGGAGAACCTCGTCGGGAAAAGCGATGTAAGTGCCGAAATCGAGGAATGGCTGAAGAAGCGCGGCCCCGACTCGAAAGAAGCCTAGAACCTGAGCGCCCATCAATGGCTTATAATACCCGCTTCAGCCTGTGGTTGGGGGTGATACCGGGGATTCTGCCTCGCTTGGCGATGGGCTTACCTTCAACCTCGTGCAGATCGGCGGTGAAATCGATTGGCTTGTTATCGCTGATATAGCTTCCCACGGCAAAGGTATCGACCGGTGCCCCACTATCCAGAAAGTAGGTGATGCGCTCCGGGTCGATCCCTCCGCTGACGTATATCCTGACATCCTTGAAACCAGCAAGGTCAAGCCTGGCCCTGGTCTCCTTTACCAGATCGGCGGTGACCCGTCCCCTTTCGGAGGGCGTATCGAGCCTTACCCCCTCTAGCCTCCCACCCATCGCCCGGGCTACAATGATGCTCTCCTCGGGCTCGTCCCGGAAGGTATCCACCAGGGCGATGCGAGGTACCTCCGGGGGCATGTGCCTGTCAAAAGCGAGAGTGGCCTTGGCA
The DNA here is from genome assembly GCA_023271485.1 of Dehalococcoidia bacterium. Classification (GTDB taxonomy): domain Bacteria; phylum Chloroflexota; class Dehalococcoidia; order SZUA-161; family SpSt-899; genus BS503. The sequence continues at coordinate 4,347 of JALPXT010000029.1, forward strand.
GTGTCACCCATGACTATGATCAGGGCATGGGGTATGGTGCCCATTGGCTCCCGTCCGGCAAGCTTAGCGCCGGCTGTACTGGCACAGCCCCCACATCCCCCGACGATGGCAGCGTACTCCATTACTCCAACTACCGAGGGGTGTACATGGCGAGCACCAAAGCTGATGACCGGGATTCCCTGGGCCGCTTGCACGCACTTCCGGGCGGCGGTGGCCCAGCCGCTGCAATGCGCCAGAATACCCAGATAGGCCGTCTCATACATGGCATAAGATTGATAGGGGGCAGTTATGCGCAGCACCACCTCTTTTCTCTGGAAGGAGTCTCCCTCGGAGAGAGCCCATACCTCCGGGCTGCCTTCGGTAAGCACCCGGGAAAGCAGGTCGAGGACTTCATGCATGCCGCAGAGGATACCCTCACTCCTCGGAAAGACCTCCATGGTGGCAATAGGATTGAGGCCCTCGCGCTTCAGGATTTCTTTGGTGCGCACAAAGTAGATGTCGGTGGTCTCGCCGGAGAGGAGCGAGTCTGCAACTGCAAATTGGGGACGGGGAATTTCCAGTGGCGCCGGCGGGATAAGTCTAGCGCCCAGGATTTTTTCCATGTGTTCCAGGGCAAATCGGTGTGCTCGTTGATCCATAGAGGCCACGCAGTCGGTGGGAACTTCTACCGTATAGCCGCGGTTTCTGGCATCGGCGACGGTATGCAGAACGCAGATATCGGTGCAAACGCCACAGACGATGAGCTTCTCCGGTGTCAGTTCTTTCAGCTTCCCTTCGAGAGCGCTTTCGAAGAAACCACTGAATCGATTTTTGGGGATGATCTCGCCGGGAATCGCAGCCAGTTCGGGGATGACCTCGGCTTCTGCGGTTCCGGCGATGCAGTGGGGAGGGAACATCTCGAATTCGGGGTCGTCCGGGGTATGATTATCGCAGATAAATAAAACCTTAGACCCTCGGGGTAATTCGTGTTCCAACCGTCTCTTAACATTCGGAATGATATTACGTGCTAAATCGCCACAATAAAGGGGGTGCCCTTTCTCCAGGAAGCCCCTTAGCATGTCTATCACAAGCACTGCAGTAGTCATTATGCCTTCACTCCGGTGCCTACTGGTCGATCCCAGGGGTCGGGAACCGGCGATTCATCTCCTCGACGTCCAGGCGCACCTCTCGATATAGTTTTTCGTCGCCGATATGGGACAGGACCCTGACGATGAGCTGAGCTATTCTCGCCATTTCTTCAGTGCCGAATCCGCGGGAGGTAAGCGCCGGGGTGCCCAGTCTGATTCCACTGGTGAGATCAGGGGGGCGGGGATCGAAGGGGATAGCATTCTTGTTCACTACTATGTTTGCCTGACTCAAAGCCGATTCGGCCGTTTTCCCCGTTATGCCGGTAGGGGTGAGGTCGATGAGGACACGATGGTTATCGGTTCCACCGGTGACCAGGTGCATCCCTTCTGCGAGCAGTCTATCTGCCAGGATCCTGGCATTCTCCAGCGTAGCTCGCTGGCAGGCAATGAACTGCGGTTGTTTGGCTTCATGAAAGGCCACTGCCTTGGCAGCGATGACGTGCATCATAGGCCCTCCCTGAAGGCCGGGGAACACCGAGCGATCTATCGAGGTGCCGTACTTCGCCCGGCAGAGAATGAGTCCGCCACGCGGCCCGCGCAGGCTCTTGTGAGTGGTGGCTGTCGCCACATCGGCGTAAGGGATTGGACTGGGATGAACCCCCGCGGCGATCAAACCAGCTTCATGAGCCATGTCAACCAGCAATCTGGCATTGACACGATCAGCAATCTGGCGGAATCGCTGGTAATCCAGTATTCGGGGGTAGGAACTCGAGCCCACCACGATCAGCCTGGGCATATTCTTGACGGCCATCCTCTCTACCTCGTCGTAATCTATCTGCCCTGTTTCCCTATCCAGGCCATAGAAAACGGGCCGGTAGAGCTTGCCGGAGAAGCTGATCGGACTGCCGTGCGTGAGATGCCCTCCCTGATCCAACGCCATGCTCAATATGGTATCACCATAGTTGATCAGTGTCATGTAGGCGGCCATATTGGCTATTGAGCCGCTGTATGGCTGCACATTGGCATATTCAGCGCCGAAGAGTTCTTTTGCTCGATAAAGGGCTATTTCCTCCGCCCGATCGGCATTTCGGCAGCCACCGTAGTAGCGTTTGCCGGGATATCCCTCGGCATATTTGTTGGTGAGCACCGATCCTTGAGCTTCAAGAACGGCCAAGCTTGCGTAGTTCTCGGAAGCGATAAGGTTGATGCTGCTGTATTGCCGTCTCTCCTCGTCTAAAATGATGCCGGCTATTTGGGGGTCGATCCTGGCTAGTGACATCTACGTCTCCTCGGCCCCATCGTTATGAGGCGGGGCTTACCCAGGTGGTGCCTCGCAGAGATGAGGTGACACCCCCGGCGAGTGGCAAGTGTTTCGGGCAGATTCACTCCAGAGTGGATTGCTTAAGTAGCTTCTGGGTAACCTTGCGGAAATGGAAGCCAAATATAGCCATGCCGATAGCTTCCGGAAATGCCCGGTGGTACTTGAATAGAGCTTTGGTCACCAGCTTCCAGTAATACCTTCTCGATCCCTCCACGATACCCAGATACCACACCGACTTAAGGAAACTCTTCAAGGAGGGGATGGCTAGGGCAAGGCTGATCCTTTGCCTCCTCTTTACGGGTCTGTATTCCTCGAGGAAGGTGATAATTCTCTCATAGTACTTCTCGGGGGAATAAATCGTTCGCATTATCTTCCGGTATCCGTTCACGAGAGCTTCGGCATCCATCTTGGGAACGAAATTAAGTGAGCCATCGGTGTTATCGCCCGAACTGGTCTTCAGCAGGCGTCCTTCATCCTTGAGGCGATTATATAATCTCGTTTTGGGAAGGGCGGTGAGTATCCCGACCATGGCGGTGACGACACCCATTCTTTGAATGAAGTTGATCTGGCTTTCGAAGATGGATGGCGGATCGTTATCAAACCCCACGATGAACCCGCCGAGAACCTGCATGCCGAAGTTCTGGATTTTCTTTACGGCGGCGACCATGTTGCCGGTCTCATTCAGGAATTTATTGCACTCGGCGAGGCTGGCTTCGATAGGGGTTTCCAGTCCGATGAAGACCTTGTTGAACCCCGCCTCAATCATCAGCCGCATCAGTTCCTCGTCGTCGGCAAGATTCAGAGATGCTTCAGTAAACAGTGTGAAGGGATACTTCTTTTCCTCCATCCATGTAATTATCCCCCGGAGCATCTGCTTTACCCTGATCTTATTGCCTATGAAGTTATCATCCACGATGAAAACAGAGCCTCGCCAACCGCGTTCATACAGGGCATCGAACTCCCGCAGCAGTTGACTCGTTTCCTTGGTCCTGGGCACGCGGCCGTTCATTATGATAATGTCGCAGAATTCACAGTCGTAGGGACAACCTCGCGAGTACTGGACGGAGAGGGTAGCGTAATGCTTGAAATCTATGAGATCCCACATCGGGACCGGCGTCTTAGTAAGATCGGGGCGTTTATCTGTAACATAAATGTGTTTAGTGCAGCCGTTCTTGAGATCTTCCAGGAATACGGGGAGAGTCTCCTCCGCCTCACCCAACACAAAGTGATCTATACCTTCAAACTCTTCATATCCGGTGGTGAAAAGTGGGCCGCCGGCAACGATCTTGACGTCAAACTTCCGGCAGCGCTCAACAACCTCCTTCACCGAGTTCTTCTGCACTATCATGGCGCTAATGAAAACGGAATCGGCCCATTCGAGATCCCTGTCCTTGAGGGCGGAGACATTCATGTCAACGAGTTTCTTCTCCCATTCCTCCGGGAGCATACTGGCGATAGTCAGCAACCCTAATGGGGGATAGGCTGCTTTCTTGGAGACAAATTTCATAACATGCTTGAAACTCCAGAAAGTGTCGGCCGGGTACTGTGGATATACCAGAAGTATCTTCATTGCACCTCCATTGCCGGCTGTTAGAATCAGGTTCTCTCTATATTCTAATCGGAACTGTTCCGGAAATCAAGGGCCAAACTCGAGTGGTGAGCCGGGTGGGATTCGAACCCACGACACCCGGATTAAAAGTCCGGTGCTCTTCCGCTGAGCTACCGGCCCGCCATTCAAACTATAGCGCACCTGTCCGGCTAACGTCAACTCGAAGCGAATACGGCAGACCCAACGCTCCGGCATCCAATTGTTCCTTACCCGCTGCCTCCGATTCCCATTGGTGGTTCGGGACCAAGCCCCATTCACTTATCGGCCAGTAGATTAGCCATGCCCTGCCGACTATATCCCTTCGGGGAACGATGTCCCAACTGGTTGCGGCGCGATTGTCACCCACAATGAAGAAACTGTCACTGGGGACCTTTCTGGGAGATACCGAGACCGAATGTCCTCGAACATAAGGCTCTTTGAGTTTCTCCCCGTTTACGTGGAGCACTCCATTTCGCAACTCTATCAATTCATTCGGCAGGCCGACTATCCGATGGATGATACCATGATTAAGCCTGTCCGTTTGGAATACTACTATGTCTCCTCTCTGAGGATCAGCAAACCAGTAAGCCGCTTTGCTCACGATGATGAACTGACCATCGTGCAGGTTAGGCTCCATGCTGAAGCCGTGGACCTCGAAATTACACACCACCGCGCGAATAGCTACGAAGAATAGCAATGCCAGAAGGATTGTTGTAAGAATCTCGCGAATCGCCGCCTTCATATGTTACTCCGTGGTGGGCTATTGCCCGCTTAACAAGTGCAAAATATGTTAAAATAAGAACTGAATCTAGTATAGAGAAAAGCCGCCCGATAGTCAATTGGCTGCCTCTCAAACGGGGCTTTTGCAGGAAGATGCCTACTTACGAAGAGGAACTGATCCAGCAAAGCAAGGATGGCGACCTGGACTCGTTCAACCAACTGGTGGAAAGGTATCAGGGGCAGGTGTATAATCTCGCTATGCGTATGCTGGGAAATCGCCAGGATGCGGAGGATGCTACCCAGGAAATTTTCATCCTTTCATGGAAAGCCATTGGCAGTTTCAGGGGAGGCACCTTCAGGACCTGGATCTTTCGTGTGGCAGCCCGCTTTTGTACCGACGAGGTCCGAAGGAGACGGGGACGGCAGGTGGACTCCCTGGACGCCATGTTCCCCGAGCATAATCCGCTTCCGAGTTCTGCTGAGTCGCCCGAGGACCATCTCCTGCGAGAGGACTTGAGTCAGTTGATCAGTCAACATTTGCTCTGCTTGGCCGAGGAACAGCGCCTGGTGGTCACCCTGGCCGACCTTCAGGGGTTCACCTATGAGGAGATTGCGCAGATCACAAATAGCTCTATTGGCACGGTCAAGTCGAGACTAAATCGCGGAAGAGCCAACCTTCGCGACTTGTTGCTCAAAAATCGGGAACTTTTGCCCCCCGAATTTCGTCTGTATAAGTAGGAGGGACAATTAAGATGTTCGGTCGCCGGCGCAAGAGAGAATGCCACAGGATCCGGGAGATGTTCTCCCCTTATCTGGATGATTGCCTAACGTCTCTGGAACGAGATGCGGTGCAATTTCATATCGAGATATGTGAGGATTGCGAGTGGGAGCTTCGCTCGTTGGGGGCCACGGTTCAATTGCTTAGCCGCATGCCTGCTGCATCTGCACCACGTTCCTTCACCCTGGCGGAGGCACCATCGAGACGGGATTGGGTTCCTTTCGCCCTCCCAGGCATGAAACGGCTGCGCCTGGCGACGACCCTGGCTGTCGTTCTTCTGGCGATCCTGTTAGCGGGCGATTTTAGCGGGCTGTTCCATGGCGATGTCATCGTTGAACCACCACCGGAGGTAGCTGATGTTGCAGCCCCTGTGGATACGGCACCGGAGCATCAGGAGGGAGACATACCTGTGCAGCAGGCAGAGGATCCCCCCGGTGAGATTGCCGATTGGCCGCCGGAAGCAACGGAACCGGTGGATGGGCGTGTAACGCAGAGGGTTGAACCGGGGCAGGAGTGGGACCTGCCGGCTGAGCATCCCGAACTGCCCGAGGCTGTTGCCCCCCTCAGAAAACCCTATCCATGGCTGCGACCACTTCAGATAGCATCCGCTGCCCTGCTGGTCATACTTGGGGGTGCCCACCTCCTGGTCTGGCAGAGAAAACGGGGCTTAACCTTGCACAAAGCAAGCTAGATCCCTATAATCACCGAGGACTATTTGAGTAAGCGCTCATCCCACGATATAGTATTTCACGGGATCATTGTATCAGGATCGTCAGGGGGATTCTCCCCCTGAAACCCCCTGAAAAGCGGTCATCCTTAGGATTTTCAAAGGGGCTTCGCCCCTTCATCAGGGAATTCTTTCCCTGAAATCCCCTAGTAAGCGGTCATGCCCGGGATTCGAAAAGGAGCTTCGCCCCCCTATGAGGCATAGGAATTTCAAGGATTCCTATGCCTCTAACAATCGCTAGTCGACAGTCAGCAGAAATCACTATGAGCAAGAGAGGAGTTCCTATGAACGACTCTGTTATTCAAGTCAGGGACTTCCGGAAAATCTATGGTGATGTCGTAGCTGTGGACGGCATCAGCTTTGACGTGCAGCGTGGCGAAATCTTTGGTCTTCTAGGGCCCAACGGCGCGGGTAAGACCAGCACGCTGGAAAGTCTGGAAGGCTTGCGCACCCCCGATGGCGGATCTTTGCAGGTAATGGGCGTCGACCCTGCCCACCAGTCGCGTAAGCTGCGCAACCTGATCGGTGTGCAATTACAAACCTCAGCCCTCCCGGACAGCATCACCGTTGAAGAGGCGATGAAGTTCTTCTGCGCCTACCACGGCGTAGCCCCGCGTTACGACTTGATAGACCGTTTGGGCCTGACAGAGAAAAGGGGTGCCCAGCATCACCAACTGTCTGCCGGCCAACAGCGACGGTTGGTGCTCGCCCTGGCGATTGCCCACAATCCCCCGGTGCTCTTTCTGGATGAGCCTACCGCCGGCCTCGACGTTGCTTCGCGTGTCGAATTGCACAACCTGATGCGGGAACTGCAAGCCGGCGGCACCACCATCATGCTGGCCACGCACGACATGGCCGAAGCAGCGGAAATGGCGGACCGGGTGGCGATTTTGCTGCGTGGCAAGTTCGCCGCAACCGGCACCCCGCTGGACATAACCGCGACCGGCGCAGGCCTGACCAAGATCTCCGTCCGCACACAAGGCTCCAGCTTGTCCGATTCTGACATCACTTTCCCGGCTGTAAGACGGCATGTGTCCAAAGACGAGTACAGCATCTACTTCAGCACGGATATCGGTCCCACGGTCTCAGCCATTATTGACCACATCAAATCCCAGGGTGATACCCTGATCGATTTGCGCGTAGAACGACCCTCCCTGGAAGACCGTTTTCTGGAAATTACAACCACAGGAGGTATCCGATGAGCGCTTTTATGAATCACTTCTCATTTGAGTTCCGCACCGGGATCCGTAACAAAGAATTGCTCTTGATGAACTACCTGTTCCCATTAGGTTTTTACGTTATGGCGGGGATGTTCATGACCGAGCTCAATCCTGCTTTTCGCGAGACCGTGATCCCCTCGATGATCCTTTTTGCAATCATGGTGAGCATGTTGCTGGGCTTGCCTCAGCCATTGGTAACGGCGCGCGAAGTAGGCATCTTTCGCAGCTATAAGATCAACGGTGTCCCGGCGATATCGATCCTGACTATTCCCGCGCTGACGACCATGCTGCATACGCTGATTGTAGCTGTGGTAATCACTGCCACAGCGCCCTTGATCTTCGACGCACCTCTACCCGTCAACTGGCCCGGTTTTATCGTGGTCTTCTTGCTCACAGCCTTTGCTTTTATCGGTATCAGCCTGCTGATCAGCGTGATTTCGTCCAGTTCGCGGGCAACCGTGCTGTGGTCGCAACTGGTATTCTTGCCATCGATGCTGATAGGCGGACTGATGATAACTCCGGACATGTTGCCCGATGCGCTCGCCAGAATCGGAATGCTCTTGCCAAGCACCTATTCCATGAATGCCTTTCAAAGGTTGGCCCAGAATTGGAATATCGGTTTTGATCCGTACTGGTCGCTCGCCGTCCTGCTGGCAGGCGGGATGCTGGCGTTTGGACTGGCGATCTATCTCTTCTGCTGGGACAGTCACAACAGGACGCGACGTGGGCATCCCCTGCTGGCGTTACTGGCTTTGCTGCCTTACGCCCTCGGAGCCCTCTTTCTATCGTGACCAACAGACCTGAATGGGTAACTTCGCTTATAGCGTGTGTGTGGTTCGGGTTTTCGCCAGCACCCAAATTGCCTTCGGTAACTTCTTTCATCCGCAAGACGTTACAGAGAAGGGTGCGAGCAAAACCAGCCGTCAGGACGTCCTAATAATAGAGGGAGATTATCCCCGGTGAAATAAGGAATCAAGTGGGAATCAAAAAGCAGAGGTAGTGAAATCTATATTCTAAATATGAGATAATAGGCGTATAAATCATCACGGATGCCTGACTGCCTGCAAGAGAGGATGGGGGAAGAAGGCGATGGGAATCGGTAGTGCGATAATGCGGTGACATTTCCGTAGAGCATGAGACAGGCGGCTGGCTTCGTCCAGCCGCCCTTGCGTATTAGGCAGGAATCCCTTTGAGTTTCTCCCTCATATCCCTCTAAGGTTTTTTCCCTTGGTTATTCTGAGCGCTTGCGGGTGAGCGGAATCTTCTATGGCAACGTCTTATATTATAGAGGCCAATGTTTATGCTCTCTTACCCCGGAGAGAATGTTTGGAAATAAAGGAAAGTTCGGATATTCCTCCTTAAGGACGCTTGGGGCTAACTTTTTGGCGTTTGATTCGTTATATATTATAGAGGGGTAATCCATGGTGGTTGCCAATAAGAAAGGTGAGGACAAGTGATGATAAGCTAAATGTAGTCAGTTGAGTTCTGGGTTCGTGTACACTCGAAAAAGTGGGCAAAATTAAACAGCCCGTCCGGATCGAAGGAGACGATGGAGATGCGAGAAGGGAATTGGATAAGCAGGGATTCTAAAAAATATCAGGAGGCTGCCTCATGAAAAAGCTGATCTTAATAACAGTGGGCGTGCTACTACTGCTGGTGCCGGTTGCCTGTGCCACCCCTCAAATGGAACCCAGGCCGGTTCCTATGCCACCCGTACGAGCAACGGATGAAGCTGGTTTTCATCCGATGAGGGTTCAACTAACATCAGGGGAGATATTCACACATGACGTCAAAGGCCCGGAGGGGCAGGCAGGGCCGGCAGGACCAGGGGGAGTCTTGCCACCAACAGCAATCGACCGGATGATAATCTGCTCCGGAGAGATGTCGCTGGTAGTGGACGATGTGGTCGCTGCTCGGGATGAGATAACTCAGCTAGCAGTAAAACTTGATGGCCATGTGGTATCGGCATGGATTTCAGGCGAGGAACACTCGATGAGGGGACTGATTACCATTCGAGTGCCTCATGATAAGTTTGAGCAGGCGCTGGCTGAATTCAGGGATTTGGCAGTAAGAGTAACCTCTGAGAGTACCAGCAGCCGGGATGTAACTGAGGAGTATATTGATCTGGAATCCAGGCTAAGGAACGCCGAGGCAACCGAGAAGCAATTCCTGGTGCTTCTGGAAAAAGCTGAGACGGTGGAAGACATCCTCAGAGTTTATGACCGCCTATCTCGGGTGCGGAGTGAGATAGAGCAAATCAAGGGTCGGATGCAGTATCTGGAGCGAACCGTAGCAATGTCGTTAATTTCGGTGCATCTCCAACCGGCAGTCATTGCCAGGCCACTGGTTCGTGTCGGCTGGAGCGCCGTGGAGGCACTTGAATCAGCTATCCGAGGAATTGTTATCTTCGGGCAATATCTTGGCACTATAGCTATCTGGTTGATAATCTTCATCCCAGTATGGGGAATCGCCCTTGGCATTATCTGCTACTGGCGCCGCCGCCGGAGAAAGATTCAAGATCATCAGGGGGATTCTCCCCCTG
>JALPXT010000003.1 GCA_023271485.1 Dehalococcoidia bacterium
CAGAAACTAACATCTATGCGATGTTCTCCAATAGGCGCATCGCCTGGAGTTTCAACAACTACATTAACTGTTCTGGATTCCCGAGGCGGAATTGATAATCTGTGAATATTTCGCCCCATTGCCTCAAATCGTATATCCCACTCACGGGCTTCACCAAACGCCCAATATTGAATGCGGTGGTCTATCCTTCTTGGTTTAGGATTCGTGATGGTAATAGGGAACACCGCAGTATCGCCTGCTTCAATGATTTGACCAGGGAAATCACTTCGTATATCGATAATTGGCTCCCACTCCTCCTCACCTTGCCCCTCTGCCACTGCAACAGGTATGCTTTGTATTAGAAGCATGAGCAAAACTAGAAACACCAGCAACGGTATTCGCTTAGCATTAAAGTTTTTTATCATCTGTATCACCTCACCTTATATCCAGTTTCATAAATTTAGTATATGCAATAGCGAAGAATATCGCTGGTATGACAAATAATGCCAGGATATTCATCCATACTGCATAGAGCCTATCAAAGATGTCCGGGTCTTCAACTGGTATGTCATCACCTGGTATGTGAATCATGCCCATCATGCCGCCCATGCCAATATCAAGTACTGTGGAGATTTCCCCGAAATGTGTCGCCGGACTCAATATGGCAAATGCTTCAGTTATTGGCCTTATCCTCTCCCAATACGCTTCACTCTGTCTTCTCCATTCAGCCCATTCTTCTTCAGCAAGTGGGTCGATTTCAAATTCACGCTTCTCCAGTACTCCTTCATCTCCCTCCTGTCCTTCATCGGGTATTGATGGTGGCGGTGGTACCCTAAAATCGAACGGAGGTGGCTCAGGTCGAGGCCCAACTATCATTTCTGCAGCAAACGGAGCAATGGCCGGCAAAATAAGTGAAATCACAAGTATGATGCCAAAGGCAAACATAATAGAAGATCCACTGTTCTTAAATAGAACCGATGACATAAGTGCAATTGCAAAAAATGACACCAGCAGTATTACAGAAATAATTCCAAATAAGGCGATGTTTACAAACTCACCAATAGTTGGAACTATGTCCGATATGAGGAGCATTGCCAGAGAGATTCCGAAAGTCATACCAATGGCGAGTATAATTACAAGCAGTCCTGCTATTGCCTTCCCGTTTATAATTTCATCACGATATATGGGATGGGATAACAGTGTTTTAAGTGTTCGATCTTGCCTCTCCCTGGATATAAGATCAAAACCCATAACTACTGCCAGAATCGCTCCAAGTACTGGCATTGCCATCCTCATCCACATGAATGCATAGAGTGCGGATGGTCTTTCAGGCATCCACTCCGTCACATGCACGACACCTGGGTGTCCTGGTGGGCCTGCTGGCATCGGTATCCTTATATCTTCTGCATCTTCTATTCTTTCTATATGCTCCTTATACCTATCAAGCGCATCGTGATACATATTAATTCCGCCGTGAAGTGAATATGCAGACAGCAGAAGAAATATAAGGAATACAATGATGAATTTACCACTCCTTATATGGTCTATAAACTCCTTTCGTACTATATTTCCCAATCCGCTCCTATTGCTTCTCATATCAAATCACTCCTTTTTTACGAAATTATGCCGGAATGCCCCGCCCTTTAGGCGGGGAGCTTCACTCTTTATAAATGGAGAGGAATGCTTCCTCCAGTGTTGGCTCGTGCATTTTCATGCCTTTCATACGGATGTGTTTTTCAAATAGAATTCCAGATATGTCCTCTCTAATATCGGAAGTGGACTCTATAACCACTCTTTTTCGATCTTCACTATACTCGATCTTCAGGATATCACTATGGGTTAAATCTGGAATTGGATCAAATGCCTCGATTATCATCTGTTTCTGATCTTCTCCCATGCCACTGAATTCTCTTTTAAGTTCATCAATCGTACCTTTCGCTATCAGTCTACCTTCCTTTATAATTCCTGTTGTTTTGCAAACATTGCTTACCTCAGGCAAAATATGGGAAACTATAAAAATTGTCTTTCCTTCATCAGATAATCGCTTTACGAGATTTCGATACTGAAAAACGCTTTCGGGGTCTAAGTTTGCCGTTGGTTCATCCAAAAACAGTATCTTGGGGTCGTTTATAAGTGCCTGAGCCATACCAAGTCTCTGAGTCATACCTCGAGAAAATTGACCTGCTTTCTTTGTCACACCTCCAAGATTAACAAGTTCAAGCACCTCCTCTATCTTCTTCTGGCGCGCACTTTTTTCAATTTTATAAAACCCGGCAAAGTAATTAAGATTCTCCGCTGCAGTCATATTGGAGTAGAATCCAATATCTTCGGGTAAATATCCAATGATATTTTTTACACTAAGTGGATCTTTTGAGACTTCTATATCGTTTACAAAACATTTGCCGTGTGTAGGTTCAATCATTCCGACGAGCATCAGTATTGTTGTGCTTTTTCCGGCACCATTTGGACCAAGAAACCCGAAAATGTCTCCCTCTTCTACCTCCAGATTAAGTCCATCTACTGCTTTTACCCCATTATAGTTTTTTGTTAAATTTTCTGTCCGTATCATGTATCTCATATATTCCACCTGCTTCTTTTGATTTGTTATACTCCACTGCCCCTGAAGATTTAAGTTTTTTGATTGTATATTTTAAGTAGCCTCCTTCTATTATATCACCTCTAATGTTCATCTATCACCCCCTTTGCTTTGTCTACATCATTGAGATCGCTGTGCCACGCCCTGACTTCGCATCATACTTAACGAATTTCCTTTGGGCTCTCTTTGCCCCCTCACCTTTTTTGCCTTTTTTCCATCCATCTTCATCTTTTCCCTCATCTATCTTTATTATAACGCCCCAATGTTAAGATTCTGTTAAGAGATTGTTAAGATAAGGTTGCATCTATATCTTGACATTATCAGATTAGGTGGTAGCCAGGGAAGAACTATAGCTGATCCTTCACCTTTGCTGCCAGTGGCCGGGTCATCCCCGGAACCGAGGCCAGTTCGTCAATCGAGGCAGACATAATCTCCCTGAGAGTGCCGAACCTCTTGAGCAGGGCTCGCTTGCGCTTGGGCCCGATGCCGGGTACCCCATCGAGTCCAGAGGTGAACGTGCTTTTTCCTCTCACCTTTAGATGATAGGAAAGGGCGAAGCGATGCGATTCATCCCGAATACGCTGCAAGAGATAAAGCGCCTGCGAGTTTCGGGGCAGGGTGATCGGCTCGGCTGCCTGGGGAAGGAAGATTTCCTCGTTTTCCTTGGCGATGCCGGCTATGGGAACGGATTCAATGCCCAGCTCACGGATGACCTCCAGGGCGGCATTGAGGTGTCCCCGCCCCCCATCGATGAGGACCAGATCGGGGGTTGAGCCCCAACTTTCACCGGTTTCTTCTTGTCTGGCACTGGATGTTCTCCTGAAACGTCGCCGCAACACCTCCCGCATCATGGCATAGTCATCGATGCCGGCCACTGCCCTGATCCGGAACCGGCGATAATGCGACGATTTCGGTTTACCACCCATAAAGACAACCATGCTGCCCACCGCCGCCGTCCCACTTATATCGGATACGTCGTAACACTCTATTCGCTGGGGCATTCGAGGCAGGCGCAAGCGATCCTTTAACTCCTCCAGGGCAGCGGCGGTTTTTCCGCTATCGGCGAGCCACTTTATCCGGGATTGTTCCAGTAACTCTGAGGCATTCTGAGCAACCAGATCCACTAGTCTCTTCTTTTCCCCGCGGCGCGGCGTCAGTAATCGAACCCGGCGACCACGCTTGCTCTCCAGCCAGGTCTCGATCAACGGCTTATCCACCAGTTCTGTCTGGAGCAGTATCTGTGGCGGGATGGTTACTCCGGAACTGTAGAACTGTTCCACAAAACTCGCCATGATCTGGCGGGGATTCTCGTCCTGCACGCCCTCGAGAAGGAAATGCTCCTGGCCCAGTAACTTGCCCCCGCGGACGAAGAATACCTGGGCGCAGGCCTCATTCTTGTCCTGAGCAATGGCAATTACATCTTCATTGACTTTACGGGTAGAGACAACCTTCTGCTGCTCGATGATGCTTTCAATCGCCTGAATCTGGTCTCGCAACGAGGCAGCCTTCTCGAAATCCAGGTTTGAAGCTGCCGCCGACATCTTCTTCTTAAGCTCATGTATCACCTGGGCCTGTTTTCCCTCAAGAAAGAGTATCACCTGGGCGATGATCCTCTGGTACTCCTCTCGGTTCACCGCCCCGATGCAGGGCCCGGTGCAGCGGTGGATGTGATATTTGAGGCAGGGACGAGTATCGGGCCCGGTGATGACTTTCTTGCAGGTTCGATAGGGGAAGAGTTTGTTTACCAGGTTCATGGTTCGGCGAAGGGAGCCGGGCCCGGCGTACGGACCGAAGTACCGGCTTCCATCCTCGATCAGACGCCTGGTCAGTTGCACGCCGGGCCATTCCTCGGCGAGGGTGATCTTGAGATAGGGATAGCTCTTATCGTCCTTGAACCGAACATTAAAATAGGGTCGATACTTCTTGATGAGGTTGCATTCGAGGATGAGGGCCTCTTGCTCCGAATCGGTGATGATGAAATCGATATCAGTTGTCATGGATACCATTCTCTGAAGCTTTGGGGGTAGCGCCTGGGGCGCAAAGTAGGACCTTACACGATGCTGCAGGCTGGCCGCTTTGCCCACATAGAGGACAGCCCCGCCATCGTCCCGAAAGAGATAGACTCCCGGCTTGTCCGGCAATTGGGATTGCTTTCCACCGGTTTCAAATCTCATAATGTCATCTGACTTCTCCATAATTAATACCCATTGCAGATGAGACCAGCCTCAGTTTTTTGTCAAGAGTCCAAATGGTTACATCTGTCAAAACGGCGGATGTAAGAAGATGCACATCAATATAGCCAAGACCTTTCCCCATCAGATCATTGTATTGTATAAACTGCAGCACTTCGTCATAACTGGCTGATACGACCATAGGAAGAGATTGAAGTAAAGAAAGTATTTCATCCCTGTTCTCTATATTGCCGCATGCAAGTTCACCAACGATAAAAGGATGACAAACCACTTCTCCCTCGTATAATAAATTCTCAAGCTCTGGATTGCCATCGCGAAGATGAGATATCCAAACAGACGTGTCAGCAATGACCATCTTATTTATCCACTGTTCTTCTGCGAGGGATCATCTTTAGTTTTTTTTCGGTCCCCCCAAGTTTGGCCAGTCTCTTACTGCTCTCCATAGCAATTAGAGATTCCAGACCAAGTCTTACCAGAGATGTTTTTTCCTTGACCCCAGTCAATTCTGATGCTTTTCTAACCAGGTTGTCCTCAATATTTATTGTTGTCCTCATAGTCTACTCCTCATAGATTCAAGAGTATTCCAAGTATATGTATTATTATGCATTATATATGCATACTTGTCAAGTAAAAGTGGGTTCATCTATCCCTGGCAATCCGGTTCACGCTGATGATCCCCCTCACCCTCTCTAGCCGGGAGAAAAACCGGCTTAGATGCCCGATGTCGGTAATATCCAGGATGAGGTACACGGAGATGGTGGCATCATCGTGATTTACATTGGAGATCGAGGCAATATTTATTTTGTTCTCCGAAACAACGGTGCTGATATCTTTTATCAGCCCCACCCGGTCGTATGCCTTGACGCAAATTGAGACCGGATAGGAGCGAAGGCTCTGACCCCAACTGACGTCGATTAATCGCTCCTTGTTACTCTCGGGAACGATGTTGGAGCAGTTCCGGCGATGAATGGTGACGCCTTTAGTTCGAGTGACGTAGCCGACGATTTCATCGCCGGGAACCGGCGTGCAGCATGGTGCAAGGTGTGTCAGCAAATCGCCGACTCCGAGCACCTGGATGCCGGTGGGTGCCGCCGGTCGCTTTGGGGCTGCCGGCGGAGGTGATACGGTTTCCTCCCTGGGAACTAACTTGGGGCCGATCTGATGGGCGCTGATATCTCCACACCCGATGGCAATCAGGAATTCGTTGAGATCGTCGTAGTCGAATAAGCTTGCTATTTCTATCCCGCTGGCACTCACCCCAAGGCGTCTAAGCTCCTTTTCAAAGAGTGCCTTCCCTCGTTCGAGATTCTCGGCTCGCTCTCGTCTTCGGAACCACTGCCTGATCTTATCCCGTGCCTGATGGCTCTTGACATAACCAGAGTGGGGGTTCAGCCAGTCGAGGCTTGGCCCGCGATCCGACTTGGTGCTGAGTATCTCGACTACATCCCCATTCCGAAGTTGGTGAGTCAGTTGAACGAGCTTGCCATTGACCTTGGCCCCGGTGCAGCGATGGCCCAGCTCGGTATGAATTCGATAGGCGAAATCAAGTGGGGTGGCCCCTCGAGGTAATTCTTTGATCTCGCCCATGGGGGTAAATACGTAGACCTGATCCTTAAAGACGTCGGCTTTGAGTGACTCCACGAGATCAGTCCCGGTGAGATCCTGGCGCCATTCTATGAGTTGCCTGAACCAGGCCAATTTCTCCTCAAAGCCTATGTCTTTCTTAGCGCCTTCTTTGTAGCGCCAGTGGGCCGCAACCCCGTATTCGTCGGTGCGATGCATATCGTGAGTGCGAATCTGTATCTCCAGTGGTTTGCCTTCGAGCGCTATCACTGTGGTGTGAAGCGATTGATACATGTTCCCTTTGGGGTTAGCAATGAAATCATCGAACTGTCCGCGCAGCGGATGCCAGAGGCTATGAATGATGCCCAGGGCGTTATAACAATCGGAGATTTCGTCAACAAGGACGCGAATCGCCAGGAGATCGTGAATCTCACTGAATTCCTTTCCCTGCTCGGCATATTTCTGCATCTTGGTATAAATGCTGTAGATGCTCTTTGGCCGGCCGCTGATATCAGCCTTCACTCCTGCTTTCTGAAACTCATCTTTCAGAACTCGGCTGGCGTAGGTGATGTATCTGTCCCAGGCTGTTTTCCTGACCTCCAGAAGGTGGGCGATCTCCCGGTGATCATCCGGCTGAAGCCAGCGAAATGAGAGATCCTCCAACTCCTGTTTTAGGCGCCATATTCCCAGCCGGTGGGCAAGGGGAGCGTATATCTCCATTGTCTCTCGAGCAATGCGATCACGCTTCTGCGGAGGCAGAGGGCCCAGGGTGCGCATGTTGTGTATCCTGTCAGCCAGCTTGATGAACACCACGCGAACGTCTTGCGACATAGCAAGCAGCATCTTGCGCAGGTTGTCTGCCTGGGGGTGGCTATCTTCGACCTTCTCTGAGCCTCGCCTGGCGATCATGTTCAACTTGGTTGTGCCGTCAACCAGATTTCTAACTTCCACCCCAAATCTGCGCTCAATTTCTTCCAGCGCTGTCCCGCAGTCCTCGGGCACGTCATGGAGCAAGGCAGCAATTATGCCGGCGGCGCCAAGACGGAGATCAGCCACAATGCTAGCGGTTTGGACAGGATGTTCCAGATAGGGTCCCCCTGACTTGCGAACCTGCTCGGCGTGCGCCTCGAGCGCAAAGCGGTACGCCTCCTCGATCAGAGGGAGATCCTCCGGGGGAAGGTAGGCACTTACCTTGGCGACGAGTTCTTGGGAGTCCACATTATAAGTATAGCGTCGGACTGATAGATATGCAACAAAAATCTGGCCACCTCTTCTAAAACATGGATGCTTGTGGTATACTGGTGATGAAGTCAGGTCAGGGGGGTGGTTTGGCGACGGCACAGATCTAGATTCACTGCGGAATCATGCTCCTCATCTATTCGGCACGGACTCGCCCTACATCCAGGAGGTTCTCGGGCACAAGAGTTCTAAGACAACAATGAAAAAATATATTGCTGAATTCATCGGTACTTTTGCTCTTGTATTCTGCGGAACCGGAGCAATTATAGTCAACGAAGTTACCGGTGGCACAATAACACATCTTGGTGTTTCAATCGTATTTGGATTGGTCGTAATGGCCATGATCTATACGCTTGGCGATATCTCCGGAGCTCATATAAATCCGGCGGTTACATTTGGTTTCTGGGCAGCAGGTCGTTTTCCTACCCGGGAACTCTTACCATTTTTGACAGCTCAATTTGCCGGGGCTATCCTGGCAAGCATCATTTTGAGGTTCTTATTTCCGCATAGTTTGTGTTTAGGGGCAACGCTTCCTGTTGTACCAGGTATGCAGGCATTTGCAGTTGAGGTTATTCTGACATTTTTCCTGATGTTCGTAATCATAAATGTTTCCACCGGTGCTAAAGAAGAAGGTATTACGGCAGCCATTGCTATAGGCTCTGTTATTGCACTGGCAGCCATGTTTGCAGGTCCTATTACTGGAGCCTCAATGAATCCGGCTCGTTCTTTTGCTCCAGCCTTAATTTCAAATAACTTTGCTTCGCTCCAGGTTTACCTGCTTGCACCACTCGTCGGTGCCTTTCTCGGCATTTTAGGGTGCAAAGGAGTCAGAGATAAAGGTTGTTGTGGTAGGCCGGATTTACTATCTAATAAGGTTAAATGGTCTCGCTAGTGAAAAAAGTATTGTTTATTTGTATTGAGAATTCTTGCAGAAGTCAAATTGCGGAAGCATTTGCGCGCCTTTACGGAAAAGATAAAATCGAGCCGTTTAGCGCAGGTTCGAAGCCTTCTGGGGAAATAAATCCCAAAGCCATTGAATCAATGAAGGAGATTGGTTATGACCTGACCAAGCATTCATCAAAGTCATTGACTGAAATACCTCAACAGCAGTATGAATATGTGATTACTATGGGCTGCGGTGACATTTGCCCATTTGTGCCTGCGAAATGCCACGAAGACTGGGGAATTCCAGATCCGAAAGAACTACCGATGGATGAGTTCCGCAGAATAAGAGCATTGATTGAAGGCAAGGTTAAGGGACTAATTGCAGAAGTATGAAACTCAAAAAATATGGCAGCAGATAACAGGAATTGGAAATGGAGCAATCATGCGCATTGTATTTATGGGAACGCCTGAGTTCAGCGTGATCATTCTAAGGCGACTGCTCTCCAGTGAACATGAGGTAATAGCTGTCTACTCTCAGGCGGATAAGCCCGCAGGGCGCGGACGGGTTGTCCGCACTTCGCCGGTGAAACAGCTTGCTCGGGAGCATCGGCTGGCGGTATTCCAGCCAAAGGGGCTGAGGGACAGAGCTGAAGTTGCGCAACTGGCCGACCTGAGGCCAGATGCCATAGTCGTCGCCGCTTTCGGGCAGATATTGCCACGGGAGATACTGAACATCCCGGAGTTCGGCTGCCTGAATGTTCATCCATCCCTCCTGCCCCGGTATCGCGGCGCCTCCCCTATCCCCTCTGCCATTCTGTCTGGTGATGACATAACCGGTGTTAGCATTATGCTCATGGACGAAGGCATGGACACCGGGCCCGTTCTAAGCCAGAGGACGGTTTCGATACATGGCGAAGATACCGCTGGATCACTGGAATTGAGACTGGCCCAGGTTGGAGCCGATCTCCTGATGGAAACTCTCCCTCAATGGTTTGATGGTCGTTTGCTGCCACAGCCCCAAAAGGAAGAAGATGCCACCTATACCAGGCCGATTCTCAAGAGCGATGGAGAGATCGATTGGAATCTTCCGGCGGTGGAACTATCTAGAAGAGTACGTGCCTTCTATCCCTGGCCTGGATGTTTCACTCTATGGCAGGGAAGGGTTCTCAAGATATTGGAGGCGGTCGCCTTGTCTCCTGGTGGGGAAGTGGGGCCAGGGACGGTTGTGTCGCTATCCGCTGAGGTGCCGGTGGGGGTGGGGACGGGGGAGGGAATACTGGGGCTCCGCCGGGTTCAGCTCGAGGGGAAAAGACCGATGCCTGCCGCCGAGTTCCTGCACGGGCAGAGGACCTTTATCGGGCAGAGATTGACTCACCCTCCCCTGCTTGAGAGCCGCCGGCCGCCCAGGAGATGCATATGGAGGTGAGGAACGAGTTGCCCTCCCTCCAGGCCACAGTTGATCACCAGGCGATAACCTCTCTCGGAGATACCCTCCACTTCTGCCAACTGTTTTGCCACACCGGCCATTTTACCCAAAATGGGCAGATCCTTGTCCTTCAGCTCGCTCAGGCTAGCAACATGTTTCCGGGGCACGATGAGAATGTGTATCGGTGCCTGAGGATTGATGTCCCGGAAGGCGACGATCTCATCATCCTGGTGGAGCATTTCTCCGGGAATCTCCCCGGATATGATCTGACAGAAAACGCAAGACATTCTTCCCTCCCTAACTCCTATTTCCTCTAGCTCTTTCCAGATGCACCATCAAGAGGGCCATATCCGCTGGTGTAACCCCGTCGATGCGTGAAGCCTGCCCCAGTGTCTGCGGACGGAAGCGCTTCAGCTTCTGGCACGCCTCATGGCGTAGCCCGTTAATGTTCGCATAGTCAAACCAATCGGGTATGTGCCGCTCCTCCAGCCTCAGCATCCTCTGAACGGCGGCCTCTTGCCTCTGGATGTAGCCTTCATATTTGGCCTCGATCACCACCTGTTCGGCGCAATCAGGACATAGCCGGCCGTCTGCAACGCCGAGCGTGGTCATGGTGAGATAATCCACATCCGGACGGCGCAGAAACTGCAGGGCACTGACGCCGCGTGTTATAGATGGCAGACCATATTCTTCGAGGGACGCAGCCAATCTCTCGATTGAGAGGTGAGTCTTTGCCAGGCGCTTGAGTTCAGCGGCTACAGCGTGACGCTTGGCTTCTACCGCTTCATATCGGCCCTGGCTGATAATCCCCAGGTCGTAACCAATGGGGGTGAGGCGGAGATCGGCGTTGTCCTGGCGTAAGAGCAGGCGATGTTCCGCCCGCGAGGTAAGCAGGCGGTAGGGCTCCGTCAGATCCTTCGTTACCAGGTCGTCGATCATCACCCCGATGTATGCTTGATCCCGTCGGAGGATCAGTGGGGGTTGTTCCTTCAGCTTCAAAGCGGCGTTTATCCCGGCAAGCAGTCCCTGGCCTGCAGCCTCTTCGTAACCGGTGGTGCCATTGATCTGCCCGGCAAGAAAGAGTCCCGGAACCAGCTTGGTCTCCAGCGAGCTTACAATCTGGTTCGGCGGCACGAAGTCGTATTCGATGGCATAGCCTAGGCGAATGATCTCAGCATTTTCCAGCGCTGGAATAGTGCGAAGCATGGCCAGTTGCACATCCTCCGGGAGGCTGGTGTTGGCACCCTGAAGATAGACCTCGTTGGTTTCCCATCCCTCCGGTTCGAGGAAGAGTAGGTGCCACGGCTTATCGGCAAACTTTACTATCTTGTCCTCGATGGAGGGGCAATAGCGAGGCCCTGTTCCCTGGATCATACCGGTGAACAGCGGCGCACGATGGAGGTTGGATCTGATTATCTGGTGCGTTTTTTCATTGGTGTAGACAAGATAGCAGGGTATTTGCTGTCGCCAGGGCGTATGATTGCCCTGGGGGTAGACAGGGTTGATGGGAGGGAAGTTGAGAGAATTAGAATTAGACTCAAAGCTGAAGTGAAGGGGTACCTCGCTCCCCGCTTGAATGATGGTCCTGGAGAAGTCGATGGTCCCGGCGTCCAGGCGAGGCGGGGTGCCGGTCTTGAGGCGACTCATGGTAAATCCCAACCGCCGCAGGCTATCGGAAAGTCCATAAGCGGCAAACTCGCCGGCGCGGCCGGCGGCGAAGCTCTTGTCTCCGATGATGATGCGTCCCGCCAGAGAGGTTCCGGTGGTGAGAACGACCGTCTTTCCCTCGTAAGCCCAGCCGGTACTGGTTACAACCTTCAGTGTCTGATGATTTCGTTCCAATCCTTCAACGAGTGCCTGCTTGACATAAAGATTACCCTGCCTCTCAATGGTGTGTTTCATGGCCAGGCTATAGAGCTTCTTATCCGCCTGGGCTCGGAGAGCCTGCACTGCCGGACCCTTGCCCGTATTGAGCATTCGGATCTGGATGAAGGTTCTGTCTATGTTCCGCCCCATCTCCCCGCCGAGGGCGTCGATCTCCCGAACCAGATGTCCCTTGGCGGGCCCCCCGATGGATGGATTGCAGGGCATGAGGGCTACGTTGTCGAAGTTCATGGTCAGCAGGAGGGTGCGGCATCCCATTCGAGCGGCAGCCAGGGAGGCCTCACAGCCGGCATGCCCCGCGCCGACGACGATCACATCGTATATCATGGCATATTCACCAGCTCTACGGCGGGCACTTGGCACAGATCGACATGAAGAGGGATGTGCTGAGATACCGGTCACCACGGTCCGGGAGGAGCACCACCAGCGTGCCGGAATCCATCTCCCGGGCTATCCTCAGCGCTCCTGCCATTGCTGCCCCGCTCGACATGCCGACGAACAACCCCTCTCTGGTTGCCAGGAGCCTGGTGGTTTCAAATGCCTCTTCATCGGTGACGCTGAGTATATCATCCAGAGCATCTCGCTGGTAAATGTGCGGGACGATGGATTCCCGCATGTTCTTCAGACCCTGTATGGTGTGGCCCTCCATCGGTTCCAGACCAACGATCCGCACCGCCGGGTTTCGTTCTTTGAGGTATCTTGAGACGCCCATCAGGGTACCGGTCGTGCCCATCCCGGCAACGAACACCTCTACCTCGCCGTCTGTCTGGGCAAATATCTCCGGGCCGGTTGTTTCATAGTGGGCCAGAACATTGTTCTCATTAGCGAACTGATTTGGCATATAATACGTATCAGGGTGCTCTTCGAGAATTTGATGCGCCCGCTGGATAGCCCCGTCGGTTGCCTGATATCCCGGGGTCAGCTCGATCTCCGCCCCAAAAGCCTCAATTATATGTTGCCTCTCAACGCTGACACATTCGGGCATGGTCAACTTCACCTTGTAACCCCTGGCTGCTCCTATCATGGCCAACGCGATCCCGGTGTTCCCCGAGGTGGGTTCGAGGATGGTCTTGTCCGCCGGCAACTCGCCTGACATGATGGCTTTTTCTATCATGTAGCAAGCGATGCGATCCTTGACCGAGCCCCCCGGATTGCTTCCCTCAAGTTTAGCCATGAGCCTTACTCGGGGATTCCCGTTAAGGCTATTCAGCTCCACAAGCGGCGTATTCCCGATGGAATCGATAACACTCATTACGCACCACCCACGATGATCTCATCCAGCGAGCGCTTGGGCACGTGGTGGATGCCCTGACTGTCGCGCCAGTATCCTATGTCGCCGTCCGTCCCGAGTGGCTCGATGACCACTGTTTCCGCCGGTTGCCCGATCGCCAGCACCAGGAGTATCTCGTAGCGATCAGGAATGTTGAGCGCGGCACGGAGCTTCGGACGATTGATCGAGGCCAACATGCATCCTCCCAGTCCCCTCTCCCTTGCGCCAAGCATGATATTCTGGCCGGCGATGCCGTGGTCGCATCCAAAGTGAGTGGTCAGCTCGGTATCGCCGAGCACGATGATATATGCCGATGGCCGTTCCCCTTCAGCCGGGCCGCCCCAGTCTTTGAGCGCCGCCGCCCAGGTGAGGGTGGAGAAAACGCGGGCGTTAGTCTCCGGCTCCCAGGAAAGGATGTATTTCAACGGCTGCAGATTTCTGGCCGATGCGGAATGCCTGGCCAGATCGAGCAGCTCGACCAGTACCTGGCGGGTGAGGGTCACACTCTGGTCGAACCGTCGGAAGCTGCGGGTGCTGCGGATCAAATCATCTATCATTCTTAAGCTCCGTTAACAGATTTTTGAGAACGCCTTGGTAAACTTTTCACTCCCCTCAGAATAGATTATAACATAAAAGCTAAGTGTGACACCTGTCCCGGTGTAAGAGGCTGTGCCCCAAGCCGGAGAAGATCTCTGTTGGCCTCATCATTGAGTGTATAGAGGGGCTTTCCCCATGGTTGCGCTCCTCAAAACAAAAGCAATTGCCTTTGCAAGTTCTTCCGGCCTCTGTGATCCGATTAATATTGGCCTTCCATCTAGAAATTCTAAGGCCACTCCACGATTACCGCTCACATTATATGCTTTACCTGATCTATAAGAACGAATACCCCATCCTCTGCATTCTTTAATAGGACTATACGTTCGCACTTCGTATCGCTTCAAGTTCTCCAAAGGAATCCTAAGAAAAGAAAAATGGAGAGGGAAGAGGCGAATATACAATCCATCACTTCGCACCTCTGTTATCAGTTTTGCGGTATAGAATAGCCAAATAAGACCTGCACCAAGAGCAATAAAAAAGCCTCCGACAATGAGCAGCACAGTATCTGACATTGGATCGTCTCCCCACGGTTGACCAAAAACAAGTTGCTCAATCATTCCATAACCGAAAAGTCCCACAAGAAGCATACAACTGGGAAGCAGGATTAACCAGAGCCACCATTGACGAAACTTTTGAACTTCCTGGAAAATCATATTTCCATCCTTATTCATATTGCCCCTCCCGTGTTGAGCAATTTACCTAACGCTTCCGCCGTCGTGGCGAAGCCCCTGAAAGCGGTTTGGGCGTCAGCCGCCAGCGGGGTGTTAGGCGAGGTGTCCGCAATTCAATTTCGATCCTAAATGGACGTCCAAAGTTGTCGGATCACTGCTCGCACTCGTTTCCAATCATTAGCCGTCAATGCGCCTAACCTTCGTTCCGCCAGACGCTTTTCCAGTGTTCCTAGTTTGTGCACCCGAACAATCGAAGGAAACAACAAGCCAGCCTAGTGCCACTCGACAAGCTCCACATCGAAGGGGCCCCGGTCTGCCTGGCTGGTTACCCGGGCAACTACAATATCCGCATCGCCTGTATCCAAAAGCACAAGGGCAGGACGCCGCCTCGTTCCCATCACATCAGCAAAAGGAAAGGAGAGCAAGACGATCTGGCCGGGACGGTAGGTCTGCATGGCTCAAATTGTATCGTAGATGGAATCCGCCTCGCTATATCCTGCGAAGAATTGTTCCGCTGTCAGGCGAACCCACGCGGTCGGTTCCTCTGAGTCAGTTGGCTCAGGGATCAGAATGATCATCCGAATGACCTGATCATGGGGGAGTAAGGTGAGTAGAGTCTCCGGCAGTTCTAGTTTGCCTTCGTGGGTCACTTTAACCGGCAGTTCGTACGCTTTCATTCTGTGTGTCTCCTACTGATTTGCGGAATATGTTGGCCAACTCCGACATCTCCGAACATCCACCCCGGTCTGCATGTGGAAATGCTAACACACTATGCCATGGCTAGTCAATAATCGTATCCCTTGAGGCAGATGGAACGGCGGCAATATGCTGCGCGGCTCTACCCCCTACCCATGCGGTATTTGATCTCGTAGTTGATGATGAAACTTCCTCGTCGGTGAAGCCGTAGTGCTGCGCCAGCAGCACTCTTTATCGTCCTTGCTTTGCTTCCCACCTGAAAGTTCGCCGGAAAACCACCTCATCAGTCTCACTCCAGGCATTGCCCTGTTCAATACCCTCCAGTGCCTTATCTAAATGACCCATTTTACTTCTACGGATTCCATAGGAAGCATCCGGTGCTCCTCCTACTTAAACAGTGTATACAATGGTTGATGGTGGATGGTTGGTTGCCTTATCCTCATCGTTTTCTAACCCCTGGGCCTGCGGCCGGGGGCAGGCCTGACAACCCGAGCAGTTACACTCAAGGTATATAGGTCACACACGAGTCTGGCGATTCCCAGACCTCGACATTGAAGATCGAAACCGCCTCCAGGCGGGGTTGCAGATCCCGGTAAATCGTGGTCGCGATGTTCTCCGACGAAGGGTTGATCTTGTCGAAGGGTGCTACATTATTCAAGCAGACGTGATCGAATCGCCCTAAGACCTCTCGCAGGTGCCCTTTCAACTCTGAGAAATCGAAGGCCATGCCAACATCATCGAGCTCCGAGCTCTCAACCGTCACCACGGCCTCAAAGCGGTGGCCGTGCAGTTCCTCACACTTGCCCTGATAGCCCCTCAGGTAATGGGCGGCATCAAAGTGCTGCCGGACGGATACACGGTACATCTCCCCACCTCCTTACTTGTTGTGCCTCAGTCAGCCCGGAAAGTAAATCCCTCATGGTCTTCCTCATTGAGGGATGGGTGAGTTCGGGGGCGATTTCCACCAGTGGGATCAGGACAAAGGCTCGCTCTGCAATACGAGGGTGAGGGATAACCAGATCCTGAATCTCGATCACCCGCTCGGCATAGAAGAGTATGTCAATGTCGATGGGACGGGGGGAATTGGGAAAGCCGGCAACCCGGCCGAGCCGCCTCTCGATGCCCTTGACATAACGGAGCAGCTCAATGGGATCGAGCTGAGTCGTCCCAGAGCAGGCCATGTTGAGAAACCAGGGTTGCTCCAGGTAACCGAGGGGTGCCGTTTCGTAGATGGATGAGACCTTCTTGATCATCATCCTCTCCGCCAGGGATTCAAGTCCCCTTGCCAGATTTCTTTCTCTATCTCCCAGGTTCGATCCCAGACCAAGGTAAACGGTGTTCATTGTATCTACCTATTGTAGCATATCCGATCCGGCAATACTTGATTAACTCCACAGCCTCGGTTAGAATAAGACAGAGGCTGGGATATGTTTGAGTCGCTATCAGATAAGCTATCGGCTGTTTTCAAGAAGCTCAGCGGCAGGGGAAAACTGACTGAAAAGGATGTCGATGAGGCATTGCGAGAGGTCAGGCTGGCACTTCTGGAGGCGGATGTGAACTTCAAGGTAGCCAAGGGATTCATTGCCCGGGTGCGCCAGAGGGCGGTGGGAGGTGAGGTTCTGGAGAGCCTCACGCCGGCCCAGCAGGTCATAAAGATCGTTAACCAGGAACTGATAGGCATCTTCGGAGGTGGCCCGCATAAACTTGCCCAGTCCAGCACCCCTCCGACGGTGATCCTGATGACTGGACTCCAGGGGGCGGGCAAAACTACCACCACAGCCAAGCTGGCCCTTCACCTCAGACGCGGCGGGGGACGGCCGCTTATGGTGGCAGCCGATCCCTACCGCCCCGCCGCCATTAATCAACTGGTTACTCTGGGCAAACAACTCGACCTGCCGGTTTACGCCGATGAACAGGCTAAATCGGTGGATGCCATTTGTAAGCAGGCTATGAAGCGGGCGAAGGAACTATCCTCGACCACCGTGATACTGGACACCGCCGGACGGCTCCATGTAGACTCGGAGCTGATGGACGAATTAGAGCGGATTCGGGATGTCCTCCATCCCACCGAGGTGCTGCTCATCGCCGATGCGATGACGGGGCAGGAGGCGGTGCGGATAGCTGAGGAATTCCACGCCAAGGTCGGCCTGACCGGCGTTATCCTCACCAAGATGGATGGTGACGCTCGCGGTGGGGCGGCGCTATCCCTTACTTCGGTCACCGGCGTGCCCATTAAGTTCGTTGGCGTTGGCGAAAAACTCGATGCCCTGGAGGCGTTTCATCCCGATCGCATGGCCTCCCGGATACTGGGCATGGGGGACATGTTGAGCTTTATCGAAAAAGCGGAAGCTGCCATCGACCAGAAGAAGGCCCTGGAGATGGAAAAGAAGATGCGCCAGGCGCGCTTCGATCTGGAGGATTTCCTCGAGCAACTCCATGAGGTCAAGAAGATGGGCCCCATAAGCCAACTGCTGGACATGATCCCCGGGTTCTCCGGGGGGGCGAATAAACTAAATGTGAATCTGGATGAGGGGCAGGTTAAGAGGGTGGAGGCCATAGTTCTCTCCATGACCCCTGAAGAACGACATCACCCGGACATCATAGACGGCAGCCGGAGACGGCGCATTTCCCGGGGCAGTGGAACCACCCCGCAGGAGGTGAACCAACTGCTGAACCAGTTCCGCCAGATGCAGAAACTGATAAAGCAAATGAGCTCCGGCCGGATGCGGAACTTGCCCTCATTGCGTATCTAAGCATTGGGCATTATCACCCAGGAAGATGAAAATCGTCGGCATCCTCAACATTACCGCTGATTCTTTCTCCGATGGCATGCGTTATTTAGAGACCCCTGCTGCCATCGGGAAAGGACTGAGCCTTGCGGCTGAGGGCGCCGACCTGGTAGACATCGGGGCGGAGTCCACCAGTATCTATGGTGAGAAGATAACCGCCGCCCAGGAAATCGAGCGGCTGTCCCCGGTCATCGAGGCGCTGCGCAAAGAAGGGGTTCGCATCTCCGTTGATACCTATAAGCCCGAGGTGATGGAGCATGTTGTCACTCTTGGAGTGGAGATGATCAATGATGTCAGTGGACTCAAAGATGAGACCGCCATCAGGGTGGTGCAGCGGGCGGGCCTTCCGGTGGTGGTCATGTTCAACCGGAATCCAGACGTTCGTGCCCAAACGACGCCCCGAGACCACACCACGGTGATGGGCGAGGTGGTGGCTTTCTTTAGCGAGAGGCTCAAGACGCTCCACGATGCCGGCATAGCGGGTGACAGGGTAATCATCGATCCGGGGATGGGCTTATTCATCGGAGGGACGGAGTCGAGCTTGATGGTCCTGCGGCACCTGGAAACGCTCAAGCAGTTCGGGCGCAAGATCTATCTCTCCCCGTCGCGTAAGTCCTTCATCGGGGCGGTGCTTGACCGGCCCGTCGAGGCGAGGGGATATGGGACGCTGGCGGTGGAGATATGGGCCTATCTCCACGGTGTTGAGTATATCCGCACCCATGAGCCGGGGCCACTGCGGGATGCTATTCGGATGATCCAGGCTATTGAGCAGATGGAGTGAAGCAGCAATGCTGGATGAGATAAGCAAACTCCGAGCAAGCCATGATGTTACACTGGATCCCAGGCGTTCCGCCCTGGTGATAGTGGATATGCAGCGGTACTTTCTTGAGGACTCCTCGCACGCTTTCATTCCGGCTGCCAGAGCCATCGTCCCGCGACTAACAAAGCTTATTCAGGCGTATTCTCAACATGGCCTGCCCATCGTCTTCACTCGCCACCTGAACACTGACGCCAACGCCGGGATGATGTCCAGATGGTGGCAGGATTTGATAAGAGCGGATGACCCCGCTAGCGAGATCATCCCTGAGTTTGACCTCTCCCAGGGGGTAGTCATTGAGAAGAGTCAGTATGACGCTTTTTATGAGACCGCACTGGACGAGATGCTGCGGGAAAAGGGGGTTACTCAGATAGTGATCTGCGGGGTGATGAGTCATCTCTGTTGCGAGACCACCGCTCGTTCCGCCTTCGTGCGGGGGTTTGAGGTTTTCTTCACTGTGGACGGTACCGCCACCTATACCGAGGCGTTCCATCGGGCAACCCTTCTGAATTTAGCCCATGGCTTTGCCGTTCCGGTGTTGACTCACGAAATTCTAGACAAGCTCCCTTTAGGTAAAGCCAATGCACCTTAAAGAAGTGGCCATCATCGGGGCGGGGCCGGGGGGGATAGCGGCAGCGATACAACTGAAGCGCTATGGAATGGAACCGCTTCTGCTGGAGAAAAGCCATATCGGCGGGCTTCTAGTGAATGCCAACCTGGTGGAGAATTACCCCGGCTTCCCCGGGGGTATCCCTGGAGCCGATCTGGTGAAGCTGTTCGAGTCGCACTTGGGAGAAATTGGCATGCCCGTTCATTTCGAGGAGGTAGTGCGGCTGGATTGGCAGGAATCATTCATTATAGAAACCCGAGATACAAAATTTCATTCCCGGATAGCGGTTGTCGCTTCCGGAACGAAGCCACGGCGTTTTACTGACATCGAGATTCCGCCGGAGGCAACGGAAAGGGTTTTCTATGAAGTCTATCCCATCGCCGGCGTAGCTGATAAGAGAATCGCCATCGTTGGTGCCGGTGATGCCGCCTTCGACTACGCCCTGAATCTCGCTCGCCGGAATGAGGTGACAATCCTCAATCGAGGACAGAAGAAAAGATGCCTTCCCCTTCTTTGGGAGAGGGCGGAGAGGTCCCCCAGGATTAGCTATCGGGAGGATACCTCCATCGCTGCGATAAAGGGTTCTCGCGATGGGCTTGTTCTGGACATCAAGAGTCCCGCGGGAAAGTGGGAGCTTTCGGCTGATTATGTTATATTTGCTATTGGCAGGGTGAGGCAACTCGACTACTTTTCCGAAAGGTTAACCAAGATGGCTTCAGAACTGGAGGAGCGGGGCTTGCTTTATTTCGTGGGTGATGTGAGGAACGATATCTACCGGCAGAGCTCGATAGCGGTCGGCGACGGGGTTCACGTTGCCATGAAGATTTACAGGAGGTCCCAATGCAAATTCTAAACACTATTGGCAGAGAGGATATCGCCAGCGTCTACATTGCGGATTTGGGGCAAGGCAGGCTGGTGGAATTTGTGGAGTCCACCCAGCCTCCGCTGACGAGGGATAAGAAGTGGGTTCTGATCGTGTCCACCCTCCTCGGCTGCCCGGTCAAATGCCTCATGTGCGACGCCGGTGACGACTATAAAGGCAGGCTATCCAAAGAGGAGATGTTCCTCCAGATAGACTATCTTATCAAAAAGCGATTCCCCGATAGGGTGGTGCCCGTTGAGAAATTCAAGATTCAGTTTGCCCGGATGGGGGAGCCAGCCCTTAATCCCGGCGTTATCGATGTCCTCGATGAGATGCCGCTACGCTATGATGCCCCGGGGTTTATTCCTTCGGTCTCCACCATCGCCCCGTGTGGTGCTGACGGCTTCTTCGAACGGCTGCTTGAACTGAAGTCTCGAAAATTTACGGGTGGCCGGTTCCAGCTTCAATTCTCCATCCATACAACTGACGAAGAGTTACGCCATAAAATCGTCCCGGTGGAGAAGTGGAGTCTTGCCCGGATTGCTCGGTATGGCGAGTCTTTCCACGAGAATGGAGATCAGAAGATAGGCTTGAACTTTGCCCTCGCCGACGGAATGCCGGTTGATGTTAAGATTCTCCGGAATTACTTCTCTCCGGAGAAGTTCTTGATCAAGATAACCCCCATAAATCCCACCCACCGCGCGGCCCAAAACAAGCTCAGGTCCTACGTTGATGCTTATTGTGGGAGGAAAGATTATCCGCTAATTAACCAGCTTCGATCATCGGGATACGAGGTTATCCTGAGCATCGGGGAGACGGAGGAGAACCGCATCGGTAGCAACTGCGGGCAGTATGTGATGCAGCATCTGAGAGCGAAGGCGGCAGTTGGGGAAGCGGGTTACGATTACTGGGGGAGGGATTATGACGAAGAGTAACCAGGTGATTCCCGTGGCCAAAGGCGATGGCATTGGTCCGGAGATCATGGATGCATGTCTCTACATCCTGAAGGAAGCGGGTGCTCGCATTGAGCCGAGGTTTGTTGATATTGGCAAGAAGGTTTATCTTGCGGGGTATACCGCAGGCATTACAGAGGAGACCTGGGACATCCTCAGGGAATACAAGGTGTTTTACAAGGCTCCTATTACCACGCCCCAGGGGGACGGGTTCAAAAGCCTCAATGTTACCATTCGCAAGGCGCTCGGTCTCTATGCCAATGTGCGCCCTGCGGTTAGCTATCATCCTTTTGTGCCGGTAAATTATCCTGGCATGGATGTGGTCGTTATCCGTGAGAACGAAGAGGATGTTTACGCTGGAATCGAACACCAGCAGACGCCCGAGGTTGTCCAGTGTCTCAAGTTGGTCTCGCGTCCGGGCTGTGAGCGCGTAGTGCGCTATGCTTTTGAATACGCCCGCGCCTACGGCCGTAAGAAGATTACCTGTATGACGAAGGACAATATCATGAAGCTCACTGATGGGCTGTTCCACAGGGTATTCGATGAGATCGCCCCCGAGTATCCGGAGGTCGAGAGCGAGCACTGGATTGTAGATATAGGGACGGCAAAGCTGGCGGACACACCTACCAGCTTCGATCTGATCGTTATGCCCAACCTATATGGGGACATCGTTTCTGATATGCTGGGGCAGATTGCGGGCTCTGTAGGGATCGCGCCCGCGGCAAACATAGGCGATGAGCACGCGATGTTTGAAGCCATTCATGGTTCAGCTCCCCGTCACGCCGGGAAGGGTATTGCCAATCCCTCCGGCTTGCTTCTTGCCGGAGTGATGATGTTGATCAGCATCGATCAAGCAGATGTCGCCGAGCGGATTCACAATGCCTGGCTTAAGACCATCGAAGACCGCGTCTGGACCTACGACCTGGTTCGCAGGGTAAAGGCTGCGGGTGAAACAAAATACACCGAGGTCGGCACCCAGGAGTTTGCTAAAGCGGTAATCGCCCGGCTGGGTCAAACGCCTGAACATCTCAAATCAGTCAAGTACAGCGGGAAGCCCATTAGAATTCGGAGATCGCAGTTGACCAACGTGCGTGACGCCAAGATGCAACTTGACGGCGTTGATGTTTTCATTGGAAATGGCAAACTCTCTCCGGATGAGCTTGGCCGGAAATTGGAGCAGCTTGCTGAACCCAAATTTCGCCTGATTATGATCACCAATCGTGGGCAGAAGGTGTATCCGGATGGTTACCCGGAGACTTTTTGTACCGACCACTGGCGTTGCCGTTTCCAGGTACCTGAGGGGGCTCCCCATCCGACACACGCTGATGTCCGATGGCTATTGGAAATGATTGAGCAAGACAACCTCGAGTGGATTAAGATTGAGAATCTCTACTTGATGAACGGCAAGCGAGCATACACCCTCGGTCAAGGGCAATAAATAAATGGCAGAGGTCACAAAATGAAGGTTTCGCTTAAGTGGCTAGAGGATTACGTCGACATCACCTTGTCCCCGGAAGAGCTGGCAGAAAAGCTGACCATGGCCGGACTCGAGACCGGTGGTATTCAGATTATCGGCGATGGGTGGGAGAACGTCTCTATCGGAGAAGTTGTCGGCCTGCAAAAACACCCCAATGCTGATCGGCTTCAACTGGCCACCGTCAGCCTCGGCCGGGAGCAACACACCGTGGTTTGCGGTGCTCCTAACATCAGGGTTGGCATCAGGGTTCCCTTCGCCAGGCTGGGAGCAAGACTCTACGACGGGCGCACGGGCAAGCTTGCTGAACTGAAGCCGGCGAAGATTCGCGGCGTTCTCTCAGAAGGAATGGTCTGCTCGGAGAAGGAGCTCGGCATATCAGACAATCACGATGAGATAATAGTCCTCTCGGAAGAAGCCCCCATCGGCGCGCCGCTTGCGCAGTACCTGGGGGACACTATACTCGATGTCTCGGTCACTCCAAATCGCCCCGATTGCCTCTGTATGATTGGCATCGCCCGCGAGGTAGCCGCGCTGACCGGGTCGGAGGTACGCTTACCCAAAGTGCGCTATGAAGAAGGGGAACCCCCGACTGATGAGATGATCTCGGTCGAGATCGTTGACCCTGATCTTTGCCCCCGGTACTGCGCCGGCATTATCACGGGGGTTACCATCGGCTCATCTCCGCAGTGGATGCAGGAGTGTCTCCTGGCCGCCGGCATGCGGCCGATCAACAACATCGTCGATATCACCAACTTCGTGATGCTGGAATACGGGCAGCCCCTGCACGCCTTCGATTACGAGGGGATTGGCGGACAGAGGATCATCGTGCGCCGTGCCCGAGATGGAGAGCAGTTGGTCACCATCGATGGAGAAGAGAGGGATCTGTCGCCCGGCACCCTGGTGATCGCCAATGAGAAATACCCCGTGGCTATAGCGGGAGTTATGGGCGGGTCAGAAAGCGAGGTCACTGAGAGAACCGCCACCATATTGCTTGAAGCGGCCAACTTCAATAATGGCAGCATCCGCCGTACTTCCTTCGGGCTGGGGCTGGTAAGCGAGGCCTCCTCCCGCTTCGACAAGTCCCTCAGTCCGGATCTCCCGATGCCGGCGATTCGTCGCGCCATCGGCCTGATCGTTGAGCTAACCGGGGGCAGAGCGGCCCGGGGGATCGTCGACGTCTACCCGGGATTTCAGGGTGAGAGCAAGCCAATCCTTCTTACGGGGCGACGGGCAAGTCAGGTACTCGGTGTGGATTTTGGAATCGCCCGGATCCGGCAAACACTCGAATCCCTGGGATTTGAATGCGCGCAGAAGAGTTCCTCCGAGCTATCGGTTAGCATTCCCTACTGGCGCACCGATGTAAGGATCTCCGACGATCTGGTCGAGGAAGTGGCACGCATCATCGGCTACGACGAAATCCCCACCACTATGCTCACTGGGGAGCTTCCCCAGCACGAACCTGCCCCCCTTGCCCTGCTGCGGGAACGGATTCGCGATGTCCTGGTCGGCTGTGGGATGCAGGAGATCATCAGTTATTCCCTGACCAGTCAGGATGTGCTGGACAGGACAGAGTACAACGGGGAATCCCCGATCCGAGTGGCCAATCCCTTGAGCCAAGAGCAGGAATTCCTGCGTCCCACTCTGAGGGGAGGGCTGCTTCGTGCCCTTGCTGCCAACGCGAGGCATCAGGAAAAGGGCATAATGCTGTTTGAGATCGGAAAAATCTATTTGCCTCGAGAAGGCGGTCTGCCGGAGGAGAGGGAGATGCTCGCCGGGATAATCGGCGGTGCGCGATATGGAAGGTCATGGCTGGCCGATGAAGGCTCTCTCGATTTCTTCTACGCTAAGGGGGTCCTGGAGACGCTGTTCCATCACCTGGGGATCGAAGCCGGCTTCGAGGCGGCGGAGGACAGGCTGCTGTTTCCCGGTCGGGCAGCGAGCATACTGGTTAACGGGAATGCCATCGGAATAACCGGTGAGCTTCACCCCGATGTTGCCGCCGGCTTCGACATTTCTCTTTGCCCGATCTGCCTATTCGAGATGGAGGTGGAGCAGTTGCTGCCGTTTGTGGAACGGGTTCACACCTTTAGGCCCATCACCAGATTCCCTAGTACCGACCGGGATATCGCTCTTCTGGTGAACGCCGACTTGCCCGCAAAGAGGATAGAGGACATAATCCGCGGCTTTCCTCAGGTGAGCCAGGTCAGCGTCTTTGACCTTTACCAGGGTGAGCAGGTCCCGGACGGCAAGAAATCACTGGCCTTTTCCCTTCGCTATCAGTCACTTGATCGAACCCTGACCGACGAAGAGGTTGATGAGATACAGCAGATAATTCTGACAAGGCTCCAGAAGGAGCTTGGGGCGGTGCTGCGGGGTATTGCTGTTTGACCTTTCTCCTTAAAGGGGTGTATAATAAGATTGAATGCGAAACCTGGGGGGCAGACATGGCGAGTCGCTTTGATAAATTCACCGAAAGGGCGCGGAAAGTCCTGGCACTAGCACAAGGAGAGGCCCAACGCTTTAACCATAATTATATCAGCACCGAGCACATTTTGCTGGGGCTGTGCGCGGAGGGGAGTGGGGTGGCGATAAGAGTACTGGCAAACCTGGGGGTTGAACTCCCGAAGATCAGGTCATCGGTCGAGTTCATCATCGGCCGAGGTGAAACCAAGAGCCGTGGCGAAGTAGGTCTCACCCCAAGGGCCAAGAAGGTAATCGAACTTGCCGTTGATGAAGCAAGATACTTGAATCACAACTATATCGGCACCGAACACCTGCTCCTGGGACTGCTGCGTGAAGGCGAGGGGGTGGCCGCCGGTGTCCTGGGAAACCTTGGCATCACCCTGGAGAAGTCACGTGCCGAAATCACCCGCTTTCTGAATCAGAGCCTGCCTCAACAGCGTGCCGGAACTGGAGCCCGGGGCTCTACCCGGACGCCTACCCTCGATCAGTTGGGCATAGACCTGACCGCCGCTGCCGCGGCGGGAAAGCTTGACCCCGTTGTTGGACGGGAGAAAGAGCAGCAGCGGGTAATTCAGATTCTCAGCCGGCGGCGAAAGAACAACCCCGTCCTTATCGGTGAAGCCGGTGTCGGCAAGACAGCCATTGCTGAGGCCATCGCTCACCGTGTCGCCTCCGGCAATATTCCCGAGACCCTGCGCGGGAAGAGGCTTCTGACCCTCGACATCGGGGCGCTGGTTGCCGGCACCAAGTACCGGGGGGAATTTGAAGAAAGACTGAAGAAAGTGATCCAGGAGATAAAGGTCTCGGGAAACTGCCTGCTCTTCATCGATGAGATACATACCCTGGTTGGGGCTGGTGCCGCTGAAGGTGCTGTCGATGCTGCCAGCATTCTAAAGCCCTCGCTGGCGCGGGGAGAGATCCAGTGCATCGGAGCAACCACCGCCAGTGACTACCGCAAGTATGTCGAAAGAGACGCTGCTCTGGAGCGCCGCTTTCAGCCGGTCCTGGTGGAGGAACCCTCCATGGAGGATACTGTAGAGATACTGCGCGGCGTAAAAGGGCGATATGAAGAGCATCATGATCTCCTTATATCTGATGAGGCATTAAAGGCAGCGGCTTCGCTGGCCTCCCGTTACATACCGGATCGATTCCTTCCAGACAAGGCGATTGACCTCATCGATGAAGCGGCATCACGGGTCCGAATCGCAACCCTGACATCTCCGCTCCCGGTGGCGGAACTGAACAAAGCGCTGGAGACGGTGCGCAAGGATAAGGAGCAGGCAATCACGAATCAGCAATATGAATATGCCGCCGAGCTTCGTGAGCAAGAGTTGAAACTGGAAGACAAGATCAGTAAATCGCTCTTGGATTGGAAGGAGGAGCAGGCTACCGAACAGGTGGAGGTTACCGAGGAGGATATCGCCGAAGTCGTCAGTATGTGGACCGGCATTCCGGTAACCAAGATTGCCGGCGATGAGACCAGTCGCTTGCTCAACATGGAAGAGGCACTGCACAAGCGCATCATAGCTCAGGACGAGGCCATCCAACTGATTTCCAAGGCGGTCAGACGAGCCCGGGCAGGCCTCAAGGACCCCAGGAAACCGATTGGCGTCTTCATCTTCCTGGGACCTACCGGCGTGGGTAAGACCGAGCTGGTACGTGCCCTGGCTGAATTCATGTTCGGCAGCGAAGATTCTCTGATCAGGCTCGACATGTCGGAGTTTATGGAAAGACATACCGTGGCTCGACTCGTTGGTGCCCCGCCGGGGTACATCGGTTATGAGGAGGGTGGACAGCTGACCGAGGCAATAAGGCGCAAATCGTATTCGGCCATACTTTTCGACGAGATCGAAAAGGCCCATCCGGATGTATTCAACATCCTGCTGCAGATATTCGACGATGGGCATCTCACCGACGCCAAAGGAAGGCGGGTTGACTTCCGCAACACCATCATCATCATGACCAGCAACATCGGTGCGGAGACCATCCGTAAGGAAGGCACCATCGGCTTCATCAGCCGTGCCGATGAAAGCAAGGTGGCACAACTCTCGCACACCAGGATGAGAGATAAACTGCTGGAGGAAATGAAGAAAACCTTCCGCCCGGAGTTTTTGAACCGCATCGATGGCACCGTGGTGTTCCATTCCCTGAACAAAGAGCAAATTCTGCAGATCGTGGATTTGATGCTTTTCCAGGTGCAGACACAACTGAAGGAGAAAGAGATCGGCATTGAGGTAACCACGGAGGCCAGGGAGCTTCTCGCGGAGAAGGGTTTTGATCCCACTTTTGGCGCTCGTCCTTTAAGGAGGACAATCCAGACCATGATCGAGGATCCACTTTCCGAAAGGATTCTGCAGGGCGAGTTCCATGCCGGTGATGTGGTGCAACTGGAGCGGGAGGGTGATGAAATCGTGTTCCGCTCGCTCGCTGTAGCAGTCCCGATTGCCTGAGGCTACCAAAGGCTGAAGGCGAAAGGCGAAAGGCTAAAGGGGTGGATGGGCCTTTTGCCCTTCGCCTCTTGCCTGGGATAGGAGGGGATTGGGGTTGGATTGCAAATGGCCAAGGCGCGAACCATCTTTGTCTGTCAGCACTGTGGCAACGAAAGCCTGAAGTGGTTAGGTCGCTGCCCCCAATGCGATACCTGGGATAGTTTCATCGAAAGGGCGGCGAGCACCAGTGCGGCCGGGTTGCCCTCGGCCACAGTACAGGAACTCTCCACCGTTTCCCTCTCCGCGACCGCCCGCCTGCCTCTTCACTTCGCTGAGTTCAACCGCGTCTTAGGAGGGGGAGTTGTGCCCGGTTCCCTTGTCCTTATCGGTGGCGACCCTGGCATTGGGAAATCAACCCTCCTCCTTCAAGTCGCTGCCGAGGTCGCGGAGACGAAGACAGGGCTATCTGAGAAAGAACCAGACCCAGCCAGGGTGCTTTACGTCTCCGGCGAGGAATCGGTGTCACAGATAAAGCTGAGGGCAGACCGACTGGGGTTAGGCGGGAAGGGACTGTTCATCCTTCCCGAGACCAGGATGGAACATATTCTGGATCATGCTCAAGGATTATCGCCGCACTTGGTGATCATTGATTCAATCCAGACCGTTTACGTTGAAGGGTCTGGGGCTCCAGGAAGCGTTAGCCAGGTGCGAGAGTGCACCTTGAGCATCATGCAGTGGGCCAAATCCAGCGACATCCCGGTCTTTCTGGTGGGGCACGTTACCAAGGAGGGGACCATCGCCGGCCCCCGCGTGCTGGAGCACATCGTCGATGTTGTGCTCTATCTGGAGGGCGAGCGCTTCAGCGCCTATAGACTATTGCGCGGCGTCAAGAACCGGTTCGGCTCCACCAACGAAATCGGGATATTTGAGATGAGGGATCAAGGGCTGGTGGAGATAACCGATCCCTCACAGGCCCTCCTCTCCCAGCGCACCGATGGGGCCATTGGATCCCTGATTGTTCCCACCCTGGAGGGAACCCGGCCTCTTCTGGTGGAGATTCAGGCATTGACCAATCCTACCAGTTTCGGCCTGCCACGCCGCACGGCTAACGGCGTTGATTTCAACCGGCTGCTGCTCATAGCTGCGGTACTCTCGAGGCGAGGCGGAATTGCTCTTTCCAACCAGGACATCATCGCTAACGTTGCCGGCGGGATCAAGATCAATGAGCCCGCCATTGACCTGGGGCTGGCTCTGGCTATCGCCTCGAGCTTCCGCAGCATCAAGATAGATCCCCGTCTGGTTACCAT
The DNA here is from genome assembly GCA_023271485.1 of Dehalococcoidia bacterium. Taxonomy (GTDB): domain Bacteria; phylum Chloroflexota; class Dehalococcoidia; order SZUA-161; family SpSt-899; genus BS503. The sequence goes on from JALPXT010000003.1 coordinate 28,706, forward strand.
AGGGGAAGTCGGACTAAGCGGCGAATTAAGAACCGTCTCGCAACTGGACAGGCGTGTCGCGGAGGCAGCCAGGCTCGGATTTGAAACCTGTCTCCTCCCCGCCCCCCTCCCCAAAGGCCTCTCGATTTCTGCCGGGATCAAACTTCGCCCCGTGGGGACACTATCGGAGGCGCTTAAGGTAGCGCTGGGTTAGTGCTCCCTGTGTGCCGGTAAATCTGGCTTTCCTCTTCTTAATCGTTCAGCCATTCCACAGATTCTTTCGACAGGATTACAGGATTATCCTTGGCAAAGGGGCGAAGCTCCTTCAAAAAATCCCAGGCACGCCCGAAATGAACTTTTTTGCTCCCCAAAGCATTTACTATTAGGAGGGTGATGGATCTGATCGAGCAATGGCAAGCCGGCAAGGCAGACGCCTTTGAGGCAATCTTCCATCGCTATAAAGGGTAATAGGTGTAATAGGCAAGTTTTTTTGCAAACAACTTGACCGGTCTTCCCGCATTGAGTTAATTATGAAGAGGGTCGAAGAGAGGAGGTGATGTTTATGAAACGAAGTTAGGGTGGTGGTGCGGAAAGTAACGATTAAATAGGAGGTCAAAGGAACAAACCCCCATGGGCGGCTGCCCACCAACGAATCATGGAAATAACATTCTTAACCACTGATTCCACAGATTTTCACAAGAACCTTTGTCCCATCTGTGGTAATCCTGTGGAATCTTGTGGTTTATTTTCGGAACAAACGCCACCTAACCTCTCCCTTCAAGGGCGAGGAACGTCATTTTAAGTCTTTTTGCAAAGAATATTTGGAAGCGATGAACGGGGGCCCCGCCATCGCTTCACGGATTCAGGAAAAACTTAACCGAGATTTAACCTGCTGTACGATATGATAGAAATTGAACTGCACAGGCGGCAGAAGAAAGGAGGTGATGCCAATGGGAAAATGGCGGCAGGGAAAGACCTGCTGACAACCTGGAAAGACAGGAGACGGTGGGAAAGACCATAAGACAAGAAATAGAAAAAGGAGGACAAAATGAATCTAGGTACTAAAGCAAAGACCATCGGGATGATTCTGCTGGTGGGGGTTTTACTCGCTGTGCCGGCGGGGATTGTGTTAGCAGAGACGCCAGGTAACCCACGGAAACCTGAGTGCGAAGTAGGTCTGGATAAGGAATGGCTACCTCATGGGGATGGGGAATGGGTATCTCCTTACAAATGGGTATCTTCTTGCGGCTTCATTTCGCTCGAAAGGGGAGAAGTGGTAGAGGATATCGTGAGAGTAAAAGTGAAGGTAGACGGGGACTCCATGTTCGTGCTCGTTTCGACAGAAGGGGGTGGTATCGTTGCTGTTCCATTCAAAACGTTTTTTGGTATTCCGTTTGAAGAGCATATTAAAGAGTATA
>JALPXT010000030.1 GCA_023271485.1 Dehalococcoidia bacterium
CGCTTCCTTTCCTTCTCACTCATTTCCAAACGTCCTCTTTCCACTAACAGGCACCCCTTTCACTAAGATGCCTTTACTCTATCTTCCCGAAAGAGGACATTTCTATCGAGCTACATAGAGGACATTATCATAAAGCTTCAACAGCCCTATGAGCCAAAACCTACAGAAACGCCCCAAGAAACTCCTCGACCAGGCGCGCGAAGCTATCCGCCAGAAACACTACTCCATCCGCACGGAAGAAAGCTACGTCAACTGGATGAAGCGCTTCATCCTCTTCCATGGCAAGCGACATCCAAAGGATATGGACGTGCCCCAGATCGAGGCCTTCCTCACCCACCTGGCCGTGGACCTCAACGTGGCCGCCTCCACCCAGAATCAGGCCTTCAACGCTATTCTTTTCTTGTTCCGCGAGGTACTCAGGCAACCGCTGGAAGGTAACATTGACGCCATCCGCGCCAAAAGACCCAAGCGCCTGCCCACCGTGCTCACCAAGCAAGAAGTACATCGAGTGCTTGACACCATGGCCGGCACCTCTCAACTCATCGCTAGACTGATGTACGGTAGTGGCCTACGCCTGATGGAAGCCGTGCGCCTTCGGGTCAAAGATATGGACTCCGCCCAACACCAGATCGTGGTGCGCGATGGCAAGGGCATGAAGGACCGCGTCACTGTACTTCTGGACAGCTTGGTCGCTCCCCTTCAGGAACACCTCCAACGCGTAAAACTGCTTCACCAACAGGATTTGTCCAGAGGATATGGCAACATCCACCTGCCCTATGCTCTGGAACGCAAGTACCCCAATGCCGGCCGCGAATGGATCTGGCAGTATGTCTTCCCCTCGAACCGGCTCTCCAAAGACCCCCGCTCAGGCGTCGTACGCCGCCATCACCTGCACGAGAGCAGCTTGCAGAAGGCCGTCAGGAAAGCAGCCAAACTTGCAGGGAGCAACAAGCACGTCGCCTGCCATACCTTCCGCCACAGCTTCGCCACACATCTGCTGCAAGATGGCTACGACATCCGCACCGTCCAGGAACTGCTGGGGCACAAAGATATCCGCACCACCATGATCTACACCCACGTCCTCAATAGGGGTGGCCTCGGTGTTCGCAGTCCTTTGGATAGCCTGTGAAATATCCCCCGTGCCAACGAAGGGTGCGGCTCTGCTATAAAAGCATACAAGCGGTTTTCACAAATTGGTTGTGGGGGACCATTCACTTCGACTCCTCCATCGCCTTCCTGCGCAGCTCGTAGAGTTTGGTGATGGCCTCCAGTGGAGACAGGGAATCGATATCCAGCTTTTCCAACTCCTCTAGAACCAGGGGCTTCCCGGCGAAGAGCGACAGTTGCCCCGGCAGTGCCTGTTTTGGCGAGCGCCTCGCCCCTGGAGTCCGCGGACTGCCCTTCCTCTCAGCATCTTCTTCAAGTCCGCTCAAGACCTCCTGCGCCCGGTGCAGCACTGACTTCGGCAGACCAGCCAACTGTGCTACGTGGATGCCGTAGCTCCGGTCGGCTCCACCAGGGATAATCCGGCGCAGAAACACCACCCTCCCCCCCTCCTCAGCTACTGCCACATTGAAGTTCCTCACTCGCGGCAGAAAACTCGCCAGCTCCACCATCTCGTGGTAATGGGTGGCAAAAAGGGTCTTGGCTCCCAGCCCGGGGTTATTGTGAATGTACTCTACCACTGCCTGGGCGATGGAAAGTCCGTCGTAGGTGCTGGTGCCCCTCCCGATCTCATCGAGGATTATCAGAGACCTCGGTGTGGCGTTGTTCAGAATATTCGCCGTCTCCGTCATCTCGATCATAAAGGTGGACCGGCCGGTCGCCAGGTCGTCCATCAACCCCACCCGGGTGAAGATGCGGTCCACCAGCCCGATGGCAGCCGAATCCGCCGGCACAAAACTGCCGATCTGTGCCAGGAGCACGATCAGTGCTACCTGCCTGAGATAAGTTGATTTCCCCGCCATATTGGGGCCGGTCAGGACGATCAACTGAGCATCATCATTGGAGAGATGCGTGTCATTGGGCACGAAGCCGGCTTCAGCCAGCGCTTGCTCTACCACAGGGTGACGACCACCACTGATATGGATAACATCTCCGTTGGTCAGTTGCGGCTGGACATAGCTGTTGCGCACAGCCACCTCAGCAAAGGCCGCAAAAACATCTATATGGGCCAGGGCATCGGCCGTGCCCAGAATGCGCTCCGCCCAGGCAGCGATCTGACGGCACACCTGCCGGAAGAGACTGGTCTCCAGCTCCCCGATCCGCTCTGCCGCATTGAGGATCAGCGATTCGTATTCCTTCAGTTCCGGGGTGAAGAAGCGCTCCGCGCCAACCAGAGTCTGCTTGCGAATGTAGTCCTCTGGAATGCGACTCAGATGGGGACTGGTGACCTCGATGTAATATCCGAATACCCTGTTATATCCCATCTTGAGGGATTTAATCCCCGTACGCTCTCGCTCCCTGCGCTCCAGATCGGCAAGATACTGCTTCGCATCCCTGGAGGAGGTCCTAATCTGGTCCAGTTCCGGCGAGAAACCGGGTTTGATCACCCCCCCCTCTCCCACCACGGCAGGCGGCTCCGCGACAATGGCCCGCGAGATCAGGTCAACCACCTCCTCGCAGGGCTTCAACATTCCAGAAAGCCAGCCCAGCGGCGAAAACTCCTCGCCGATCACCGCCTTTATCTGAGGAATCGTCTCCAGACTCCGCCGCAGCGAAACCAGCTCCCTGGGGATAGCGATGCCTGATCGAATGCGGTTGATCAGCCTCTCCAGGTCGGCCATCCGCCTTAAGGCATTGATGATCTCGATACGCCGGGCGGTGTTGGTCGCAAACCACGCTACAGCCTCCTGCCTTTGATTCAGTGCCTGCAAATCAAGCAACGGCTGCCCCAGCCATCTTCTAAGCAGCCTTCCGCCCATCGGCGTTCCAGTCAGGTCAATCACCGATAGGAGGGATGCGCCATTGCTTCCAAACTGGCCCGGCTGAAACAGCTCCAAATTGCGCCTCGTGGGGGCGTCGAGGACCATGAAAGACTCGGTAGAGTACGCGGACAGCTTCGGCAACTGACTCAGAGCCCCCTTTTGGGTCTCCATCAGGTAGTGAATGATGGCTCCCGCAGCCTGGATGGCCAATGGGAGATGGGCACAGCCATAGCCCTCGAGGGAGGCGACTTCAAAGTGATCCAGCAGGATCCGGCGCGCCGTCTCCAACTGAAACCAGCGTTCATCAAGCTGAGTCGGTGCAACGGGAAGTTGCAGAACCTCGGAATTCCGGGCAACTATGATCTCGGAGGGACTCAGGCGCTCAAGCTCAGTGAGAGTTTGATCGGCAGTGATTTGCGTCGTGGCGAATTCGCTCGTCGTTATGTCCACATAGGCAATGCCGGCTCGCTCGCCGTCGCTCACCATGGAGACCAGGTAGTTATTGGCCTTGATTTCCAGCAGCTCCGGCTCGATGATGGTCCCCGGCGTTACCACCCTCACCACCTCCCTCTCCAGCAGCCCCTGGCTCGTCCGGGGATCGCTCATCTGCTCACAAACAGCAACCTTATGCCCTCTGGTTATCAGTCTCGCGAGATAGCCATTCAGGGCGTGGTGGGGGATTCCGGCCATCGGGAAGCGCCGGCCCTTGCCCATAGAACGCGAGGTAAGCACAATCTGAAGTTCCTGTGAGATGAGACTGGCGTCCTCATCGAAGGCCTCGTAGAAATCACCAAGCCGGAAGAGAACGATGGCATCGGGGTGGCTTTCCTTGATTCTAAGGTATTGGCGCCTGATGGGGGTCATTTCCATCACTCTTCAGGCAGGGATGGGCTGATAAGACTCGATCGCCTGCTTACCTCATTATAAGACATCCGGAAGGCCTTTGGAAGCTCTTATTATCGGCCTTACACCGAAAAGAGCCCTCGCTCTCCGAGCGAGGGCTCTTCATGACTGCCGGATCGGGATGGCCTTACGATCCCCCTCCCTTCATCGAACCCCTTTTAGGAGGAAACTTCACGGAAGAAATCTTCAGTCTGAGGTCACACTGCAAGCACCGCAACGACTCCTTGAACGCCGCCTCTTCATCATAGCCATGCTCTATCTCGCTGAAGCTGCTGAGTCGCTGCTCTACGAGCATATGAGACATCCCACAGCGGGGCTGCTGGTAGGGAAGATTCTCGTCGCGTCCTCGCCAGAAATCCACCTCCTCAACTGGTGCCAATTCCTCATCTATGATACCGCTCCCTCCGAGATATTTGTCTATACCGATCGCCCCTTTTCTTCCTGCGGCAATAGCCTTGATGACCGAGGCGGGACCGGTTACAGCATCACCACCAGCGAAGACACCCTCTACGCTGGTAGTGTTATCGCCGCCGTTTACCTGAATAAGATTCCCCCGCCCGGTTGCCACTTGAAAGCCCGCCGGAACTTCGGGCATCTGCCCGATTGCGCTAATCACAGAGTCATAATCACTGACAAATTCACTCCCTTTGATGGGGACCGGGCGCCGCCTGCCACTGGAATCAGGCTCTCCCAGCTCCATGCGAATACATTCCAGTCTAACCATTCCATTCTCATTCCATATCTTAGCCGGGGCTGTCAGGTAGGTGATCTTCACCCCCTCCTCTAAAGCACCTTCCACCTCCTCGGACATGGCCGGCATCTCCGCCCGAGTGCGGCGATAGATAATGGTTACATCCGGGACACCGAGCCTCAAGGCGGTGCGGGCGGCATCTATGGCAACGTTGCCACCACCAATAACGGCTACTTTATTCCCCAGCCTTACCTTTTGACCCAAACTCACCTCTCTGAGAAGGGTGATAGCCTCCATCACGCCGGGACTATCCTCGCCCTCTACTCCCATTTTAGTGCCTCGATGGGCACCAACAGCCACGAAAATGGCCTGATAACCCTGTCCAAAGATGTCGTTCAGTGACTCTACTTTGGTGTTGAACTTGATGTCAATCCCCACCCGCTTTATCTCTTCGATCTCCGAATCTAAAACCCGCCTTGGCAGGCGATACTCCGGAATGCCGACCCGCATCATGCCACCCAGGGCGGGTAAGGCTTCAAATACAGTGACGCTATGTCCTGACTTAGCGAGGTAATATGCCGCCGTCAGCCCGGCGGGGCCTGCCCCAACTATCGCCACTCGCTTACCGGTGGGTGGTGCTTTTTGGGAGCTTTTCTTCCATAACCCGGTATCCCTTTCGGCGGCAAAGCGCTTCAGCCCCCTTATGAAAACAGCCTCATTCAGCTCGTTTCGGCGACAGACGGCTTCGCAGGGATGGTCGCAAACACAGCCCAGTACCCACGGGAAAGGAACCTTTTCCCGGATCACCGCTACCGCTTCTGAATACTTCTTTTCGCTGATGAGATGGATGTAGCGGGGTATATCTATCCCTGCCGGACATTCATGTTCGCAGGGAACAAGCACCGCTTCACGAGCCCTCCCTGCTTCCAAAAGCCCATCCTTATCCATAAGGGCCCCCGTAGGGCAAACCTCAACGCAGGCACCACAAAAGCTGCATCCGGCATCGGCCAGCGAGCGCTCGAAAGCGGCGCCAATAAAGGTTTCCTTTCCCCTTCTGATGAAAGAGAGCACCCCCACTCCCCGCATCTCATAGCAAGCCCTGACACATCGCCCACACAAGATACACCTATTGAGGTCAATCACAAAAAGGGGATTACCAGCGTTGGGAGGGATGTCTTTGGATCGCCTTCTCAAACGCTGCTCAGTGATCCCTAGATACTGAGCGACTGCCTGCAATTCACAATTGAGATTTTGGGAACACACCAGACAATCATCAGGATGAGCAGCCAGCATCATCTCCATAGAAATACGGCGTATCTGCTCAATCTGGGGCGTTCTGGTCTTCACCACCATCTTGTCGGCTGCCAGAGTAGTGCATGCAGCAGGCAACCCTCGCATACCTTCAATTTCGACAAGACACAACCGGCAAGCACCAAGGGAACTTAAGTTGGGATGATAACAAAGGGATGGGATGTAAATCCCCGCATCCAGGGCTGCCTCCAGGACGCTTTTCCCCTTCCCCGTTTGGACCTTAAATCCATCGATATCAAGTATGACTGTCTCCAACAACGCCTCCTTGGATTATACCTTTTCCCAACTTCCCACAGGGACCGGCTCGTCAGGAACAGCCGGCCCTTCCCCGGTAACCTTTACCACCGCCTCAAATCGAGAGGGACATACATTGAGGCAAATTCCACATCTGATGCACTTACTCTGGTCTATTACATGTATCATCCGTTTGTCCCCAATGACGCTGTCAACAGGGCATTCCCTCATGCATATAAGGCAACCCTGGCACTTTTCAGGAAGGATATAAAAAGAGATCAGTTGCTTGCACACCCTTGCCGGACATTGCTTCTTAGTGATGTGTGCTTCATACTCCTCCCGGAAATACCTGATGGTGGTCAGCACCGGATTGGGTGCCGTCCCTCCCAAAGCACAAAGTGACCCTGACTTGATGGCCTCCCCCAGTTCCAAAAGTAAGTCTATATCCCCGGATTTGCCCCTACCTTCAGTGATGTCGGTAAGGATCTCCAGCATTTGCATCGCCCCCTCGCGGCACAGCACGCACTCGCCGCAAGATTCAGCCTGGGTGAAGGAAAGGAAGTACTTAGCCAGGTCCACCATACAGGTATCGCTATCGGCAATGATCATGCCTCCGGATCCCATGATCGATCCGGCAGCGGCCAAATGCTCATAGTCAACCGGAGCATCCAGGGTGCTTGCGGGCAAACAGCCACCCGAAGGGCCGCCGGTTTGCACTGCCTTAAAATCCTTACCCTCAGGGATGCCCCCACCAATGTCATAGACAATTTCCCGTAACCTTATTCCCATTGGCACTTCAATGAGTCCGGTATGGGTCACTTTGCCGGCGAGGGCGAAGGTCTTGGTTCCTTTGCTCCGCTCGGTGCCATAGCCGGCAAACCAATCCGCGCCCTTCTGCAAGATAGCGGAGACATTACTCCAGGTCTCCACATTGTTGATAGCGGTCGGCTTGCCCCGCAGTCCGGAGACGGCAGGAAAGGGAGGGCGGGCATAAGGCATACCTCGCTTGCCCTCCAGGGATCGTATCATGGCAGTCTCCTCGCCGCAGACAAAAGCCCCTGCCCCTTGCTCGATCTCTATCCGGAAGCTGAAATCGTCACCGAGGATGTTATCGCCCAGCAGCCCGTAATCCTCCATTTGCTTCAGGGCGGTCTTAAGTCTGGCAATGGCCAAAGGATATTCAGCACGGATATAGATATAGCTATGAGTCGCTCCAATCGCATAGGCGCCAATCAGCATTCCCTCTAAAACAGAATGGGGATCGCTTTCCAAGAGCGATCGGTCCATAAAGGCCCCCGGATCCCCTTCATCGGCATTACAGATCAGGTATTTCTCAGTACCGGGCGCATTGCGGCAGAAGCGCCACTTGGTTGCGACGGGAAATCCCGCCCCGCCCCGCCCCCTGAGACCAGACCTGCCAATTTCCTCTATCACCTCATCCGGGGACATCTTCAATGCCTTAACCAAACCGCTGTAGCCAGCGTTAGCAATATAGTGATCGATATTTCCCGGGTCAACATAACCACAATCGCGAAGTGCTATCCTGACTTGTGACTTGAACATAGGGAGATCAAAGAGATTGGGGATGCCATCGATTTCTCCCTCGCCTATGGTGCAAAGGGCCAGATCAGGCCGGGGATTATCGTTGACCAAATAATCCACTATCAGTTGAGGGACGATTTCCGGTGTAACCTGGCTATAACAGACACGAGGGCGACCGCGCTTGGCGATATCAAGTAAGGGCTCGAGATAGCAACAACCAATACATCCCACCTCTATCACCTGGGCGGCCATATTTCTCTCCTCAAGCTCCGTATTAAGGCGGTGAAGTACTTTTAATGCCCCAGCGGAACGGCCACAGGTGGCAGTGCCGATATAAATGCGGGGTGTTTCGCCGTTCTGTAAAGCCTCCCACCCCACCAGTGCATTGCCCTGTATTTGTTCAAATATCATATAACCCCTCACCTAATATAGCGCTAACACTTCCTTTATTTTCGCTGGAGTCACTTTACTGTATACATCTTCATCGATCACCATTACCGGGGCCAGGGCGCAACACCCAATGCAAGCAACCCTCTCCAGGCTGAACTTGAAGTCCTCTGTCGTTTGACCGCACTGAATGTTCAGCGCACGTTCCAGGCTTTCCAAAATTCGTTCGCCTCCTCGTACGTGGCAAGCAGTACCGAGACACACCTTAATTATGTGGTCTCCAGGACGGGTGAAGCGAAATTGAGCGTAAAAGCTGGCCACACTATATATATCGTTCTCAGATATATCTAAGAAACTGCTGATATCGGCAATGGCTTCCGGTGAGAGGAATCCTTCCGCCCCCTGGGCCTTCTGTAGAATAGGTATCAGCTTACTCCTGTCCCTCGCAAAATCCTCCATTACCGCTCCTAACTGCTCTCTCATGGTGAACTTCCTTAGTTTATTGTAACTGCTCAGGTGGATAGGCCGAAGACTGAACCGTCAACCATCAACCTTTGTGAACCCGGTCAAGAGCCCAGCATGGCACTGAGAGCAGAGATCGCCACAAACATTATTGCGAGGATGATGGTGAGCCTGAACACCGTCTGCTCCACACCCCGCCTGGTCCTGAATCCCGAACTCTCCAACCCGCCGAATATGCCGCCTATCCCCCCACCCCCTCTTGCCTGAAGCAAGATAAGCAGGATGAGGCTTAAGCAAACTACGATCACCGCAACATGGATAATAGTAATAATAGTCATACTTTCTCCCTAATCAGCCTGCCCACCAAGTCAGGCTTTGCTCGCCCCTTCGTACCCTTCATCACCTGCCCCACGAGGAACTTCAGCGCCTGCTCCTTGCCTCCCCTGAAGTCCGCTGCTGCCCGGGCATTGTCCCTCAAGACCTGATCGATTACGGCCGCTATCTCCTCAGCCCCACTGATGAGCGTGAGCCCCTTCTGGGCCACAATTTCGGCGGCTTGCCCGCCGGTGTTGAACATCTCCTCGAACACCTGCTTCGCCAGGGTGGTGCTCAAGATTCCCCGGTCTATTAGATCAAGCATCCCGGCCAGATGCTGTGGGGTGATCTTTGACTGGCTGATGCCGGCCCCCTCGACATTAAGAAGCCGGAGCAACTCTCCCAGCATCCAGTTGGCGACAGCTTTGGCTCGCCCTCCGGCCGCCTGCTCCGGCGAGGCAATCCCTATGCACGACTCGAAATAGTCTGCAAAATCCCTCGATCCGGTAAGCAAGTCAGCATCGTAAGCTGACAGCCCATATTGTACCATAAAGCGGTCTCGCCTGGCAACCGGTAGCTCGGGCAGTCCGGATCTTATCCCCTCGACCCACTCCGGGGATAATGTCAAAGGTGGCAGATCAGGCTCCGGGAAATAACGATAGTCATGGGCATACTCCTTGCTCCGCTGTGCGACCGTGATCCCTTTATCGTCGTCCCAGCCACGGGTCTCCTGTATCAGGGAGCCGCCCTCCTCGATCACTCTGCGCTGTCTGTCCTCCTCGTATCTTAGAGCGAGGTAAACCGACTTGAAGCTATTCATGTTCTTGACCTCGACCTTAGGGAAAGACTGCTGACCGTCGACCGAGCGCAGGCTGATGTTGGCATCGCAGCGAAAACTCCCCTCCTCCATGTTCCCCGTGGAGACCCCCAGATAGCGCAGCAGACTGTGCAATCTCATCAAGTACACGCGCGCCTCATCGGGCGAACTGAGGTCAGGATCGCTCACGATCTCCATAAGCGGCACGCCGGCACGGTTGGCATCCACCAGACTATAGGTTTCCCCCGATGGATCGGTGCGGCTTAAGAGCTTGGCTACGTCCTCTTCCAGATGGACGCGGGTAATCCCGACCTTCTTTTTCCGGCCATCAATCTCTATTTCCAGCCATCCATCATGCGAAAGAGGCACATCGTACTGGGAAATCTGATAGCCCTTCATCAGATCCGGATAGGGATAATTCTTGCGGTCGAACTTGCTGAACTCGGGAATGGTACAGTTTAGCGCCAGAGCAGTCATGACGGTAAATTGCACCGCCTGACCATTGATGGAGGGCAGGACACCCGGCATACCCAGGCAAACGGGGCACACATGGGTATTAGGTAAAGAATTGGCGTAGTCGGTGCGGCAGCGACAGAACATCTTGCTGCTGGTCAGCAACTGGGCATGAACCTCCAGGCCGATGACGGTTTCGTACTTCATAATAATCTGTTTTCATGACTAGTATAGCAAATGCCGCAGCCTGAGAGCAAGAAGCGACTTTTCCTCTGGCTTGTGTTATTATGTTAATTGCTGAAAGCTGACCGCTGAGCACTTATTTAGGGGGGAAAGACAATGACGATCAAGCTAGAAGAACGTAACCAGACCGGGAACATTGATTGCGCTGACTTCGCTGCCGCGGCGGGCAAGCAGCAGTGTCTTGCCAGCCGCGACTGCAAGCAGGCGGGAACGGCGGTAGACATCGGTGGAATCAAGCTGGGTCTCATCAACGATGGCTTTTGCATCCGCGCCGATCGCATTGAGGTAACTTCCCAGCCTGCATGCCGCCTCCCATTATCCCACCATAACGTTCCTGACAATTGCCTCCCCGGTGGTTGCAGGACCCCGACAACGTTTGCAGCACTCGTCCGGGGAGTGCTATAATATCAACCGTGGGCCGTTAGTACAGGCGTGGGATCCGCCCTTCCTTCCGCCATAGGAATTTCTGAAATTCCTATGCCTGGTAAAGGAGCGAAGCTCCTTTAAGAATCCCCGGCATGACCGCTTCTTAGGGGGTTTCAGGGGGAGAATCCCCCTGATGCTCTTGGTGAACCTGACATGATGAAAGAGCTTAGTGGATCCGAGATTCAGGAGTTGATCAGCCAGAAGAAGTGGCGAGAGATCAAGAAGACGATCTCGGTCTGTCCAGCTCCAGACATAGCCGATCTATGGGAAAGCCTCGATGAGCAGGACATGTTTATCGTTTTTCGTCTCCTGGCCAGGCAACTGGCGGCTGATGTATTCAACGAACTCGAGCCCAACAGGCAAATAAGTCTTCTGGAGCAGATGCGCAGCGCGCACGTCCGGGCTATTATCTCAGAATTAACCCCGGACGAGAGAACCGATTTATTCGAGGAGCTTCCGGGGGAGATGACCCAGAAGCTACTGAATCTGCTGCCGCCGGAGATTCGCAAAGAGTCCCTGAAATTGCTTGGCTATCCCAGGGATAGCGTCGGCCGGTTGATGACACCACACTATATAGCCATCCGCCCCCAATGGACTATCGAGCGGGCACTGGAGCACATTCGCCTGTATGGGCATCATGCGGAAACGATCGACATGGTCTACGTGGTTGACGAGAAATGGCATCTGCTTGATGATATGCCCTTAAGGAGATTAATCCTGGCCGATCCCGAGCAGAAGATTGAGTCCGTGATGGACCGAGAATTCGTCCTGGTTTCAGCGTTTGAGGATCAGGAGAAAGCTATTAAGGTAACCGAACGATACAACCTGGTGGCTCTCCCCGTGGTGGATTCGGAGAATGTGCTGGTAGGAATTGTGACCGTGGACGATATCCTCGATGTATTGAAGGATGAGGTCACGGAAGATATTCAAAAGGGAGCAAGCGTTGTTCCTTTGGGGATGAGCTATAGTGCCGCATCTGTTTGGATCCAATACTGGAGACGCATTCCGTGGTTATTGCTCCTGACAGTAGTTACTTTTCTTTCAGTAGGCATTATTGCTGCTTTCGAGGAGATTTTAGCAGGCATCGTTGCTCTGGCCTTTTTCATACCGCTGGTGATTCACACCGGGGGCAAAGCCGGCACCCAGTCAGCCACCCTTGTCGTGCGTGCAATAGCTACCGGTGATCTCACTCTCAGGAAATGGTTTAACGTAATTCGAAAGGAATTATGCGTTGGCCTGCTGCTGGGTGTGACCCTTGGCACTATTCTTTACCTGTGCAGTTACCTCTGGCTCGGTGATTCAAGGATCAGTCTGGTAGTCAGCATGACAGTGATCGCCAATGTGTTGTGGGCAAGCCTGGTTGGTGGCTTATTGCCCATAATCCTCACGAAATGGAGGCTGGATCCTGCGGTGATTAGCAGCCCGTTTATCACTACGCTGGTGGACATAATCGGTGTGCTAATCTATCTCTCCATAGCCATATGGTGGCTAGAGTTCTAAGCTTGATAGAACACCACCAGAGAAACACACTTTGGCCCACGCCTTGATCTTCGGGGAATTAATTGCTATGATATTGACAGGTTGATAGCCACGCTTGTCCCTGCGAAGGCAGGGAGAGTCCACAGAGAAAACGAAGGGGAATAAGGTATCTTAAGGAATCTCTCAGTTCCCCGCATTCGCGAGGACAAGGATCGCAATGGGGTCTGTGGCTGAAGAGTTACCTTCGGAGAGGCTTTCAAATGGAGGGTGATAATGGATCCGATGATGCTCATATTTCTCGTACTGATCTTTGCGGTGTTCTATTTTCTCCTCATCCGGCCGCAGCGCAAGAGGCAGAGCGAGCATCGAATGCTAATTGAAGGGTTGCAGAAAGGCGACAAAGTGATTACCATGGGCGGCATCTACGGAGAGATAGATTCCATTGGCGAACACGATCTGACATTAAGAGTCGAGGACGGCAGCAGATTGAAGCTACTGAGAACCAGCATCATGGGCATACAGCAGAGTGAATAACCCCTCGCCGCTCTCACTCTACAACTACGGCGGTGCCGTAGGCCAGGAATTCCGCCGCTCCCGCCGCCGCCATGGAGATCATGAATCTGGTGCCCACAATGACATTGGCAGAGACTGGGGGCTTGACAAGCCCTTCGGGAAGTGGTATAATTCATTATGGAAGCGGAGCTTCTACACCAAATAAAAGGAGGTGAGCAGCGATGACGCTTCACAAGATGTATGGAGTATGGCAGGTGGACTGGTGAGGCCCTGCCTCATGGGCAGGGCGGGCGGACTCTGGATCGGGCCCGCATTTCAAAAAGATGGGGCCATAGCCTGAGAAAGGCAAGCCCAATCCGGGAGTGAATTCCGGGAAAGGGTCGGATTCAGAAACAGGAAAGAGAGCAAAAAGAGAGGGTCGCCGCAGAGGCGACCCTCCTCTTATTATCCGGCTTATTATCCGGCATCCAGCCAACTTCACTTTGCATCTAGCACTTCTGAGATGAGGTTGCAGTGAGGGAGTGAAAGCGCTCGAGGATGTCCCGAGCTTCATCGATGACCCTGTCTATCACCTCTTTTACGCTGGGTATGTCATGAATCAGCCCCACGACTTGACCACAGGCTTGAAGCCCCTCACCTTCCCCCGTTTCCAGTAACTCTTTTCCCCCCTGTCCGCTGATCAGTGGCGCCATCTCCTCAACGGTAGCACTCCGCTTTTCCATTTCAGCGACCCTCTCCGCAACGGGATTCCTCAGTACTCGCACGCTATTGCGCAGCGACCTCAGTATCACCATGGTGTCACGTTCTGTTGCCTGGATCAGCCACTCCCTCACCCTGGGATGGATGGGGGCTTCCTGCGTCGCCATGAACCTGGTGCCCATACTTATTCCCTCCGCTCCCAACGCCAATGCAGCCACAAGACCTCGAGCATCGCCAAAGCCGCCGGAGGCGACGACGGGAATCTTCACC
>JALPXT010000031.1 GCA_023271485.1 Dehalococcoidia bacterium
GGGCCAGTGGATGATCGGTATCATAACCATCCAGTGTGGCATAGTCAAAGGCGACGCTCAGGCCGGTCTGCCCGTGCTCCAGGAGATACTTGTAGCGGGCGTTGGTCTCTTCGGCGGTGCCGAAGCCGGCGAACATGCGCATCGTCCAGAGTCGGCCGCGATAGCCGGTGGGATGGACGCCGCGAAGATAGGGGTATTCGCCCGGCAGACCGAGGCCGGCCTGATAATCGGGATCAGTGATTTGATCCGGAGGGAAGAGTGGGACAATCACCCTTGAGTAAGGGCATGAAGGTCGCCCGGACGATCCCTGCGATGAAAGAGATCAGAGGAGAGCTGCCGGAGTCGGTGGGCTTCGTCCCCACCATGGGCTACCTTCACGAAGGGCATCTGTCCCTGGTTCGTCGGGCGCGGGGGGAAAATAGAAGTGTGGCCGTCAGCATATTCGTCAATCCTACCCAATTCGGCCCACAGGAGGATTTTGAGACCTATCCCCGTGATGCCGAGCGAGACCTGACTTTGCTGAGGCGAGAAGGGATCGATGTTGTCTTCCTGCCGGAGGCAGAAGAGATGTACCCCGCGGATTTCAATTCATGGATAGTGGTCGAAGGGATCACCGAGATGTTGGAGGGTGCTTCACGCCCCGGCCACTTCCGGGGAGTCGCTACCATAGTAGCCAAGCTCCTCAATATCGTTCAGCCCAACAGGGCCTACTTCGGGCGGAAGGATGCCCAGCAAGCCCTGGTCATCAAGAAGATGGTGGCCGATCTCAATATGAATCCACGGATCATAGTCGCTCCCACGGTCCGCGAGCCTGACGGACTGGCGGTGAGCAGTCGCAATGTCCGCCTCGACCCCGAGGAACGTCAGGCTGCCCTGGTGCTGTGGAAATCCCTTAGCCTGGCACAGCAGCTCCGGTCCGGTGGTGAGAAAAGTGCAGATCGAATTCGCCGGCAGATGATTGCTCTCATCGAGGGTGAACCCAGAGCGCTGATTGATTATGTCAGCATTGCTGACCCCGAGTCCTTGCGGGAACTCGACGAGATAGATCGCCCGGCCCTGGTATCCCTGGCGGTTTGGATCGGGAAGACCCGGCTCATCGACAACGTGATCCTGGACGGTGCATCTTGAAAATCCTGGTATCCAACGACGATGGTATCTATGCCAGGGGGCTTTGGGCTCTGGTAAGGGCACTCAAAGGAGTGGGCGAAGTCATAGTGGTGGCTCCTGACCGCGAACAGAGCGCGGTGGGAACCTCGGTTACCCTTCATTACCCGCTCAGGGTCAAGAAGGCGAAATCCCGATTGAGCGGGGTAGAGGCCTATTCGGTCGAAGGAACACCGGCCGATAGCGTGATCCTGGGCTTGCAGATGCTGGCAAAGGACGGTGTTGACTTGGTCGTTTCCGGGATTAACGAGGGGCTGAATTTAGGCAACGATGTTTTCATCTCCGGAACGGTCGGCGCTGCTCTTCAGGGATACTTCTACGAGATTCCTGCCATAGCCATCTCCGCTGCCCTGGTAAAGAATAAGGTGCGATTCGATACCGCTGCCAGGATAGGAGCATTGCTGGCAAAGAAGGTTGAGCAGAAGGATTTGCTCCCCGGAACGCTCCTCAACGTAAACCTGCCCCACTTGCCCCTCAGGAAGATTCAAGGCATTCAGGCAACGAGACTCGGCCGCAGAAGCTACCGGGATGACATCAAGAAGGGGAACGACGGCAGAAGGGACTATTATTGGATCGTGCGCAGCGAACCTGAATGGGGTGAGGAGAAAGGAACCGATATATGGGCCGTACGGCACGACAAGATCTCGATCACCATGCTTCGAGGCAACCTGGCCAATTCGAGCCGGATGAACCACCTGGAAAGCTTGTGCTCCTCACTCTTCGCGGAACTTGGCTACGCAGGTTCAAAGTTCCGGGGTTCACGGTTCATAGTTCGCAGTCACTAGTCACCAGTCACCAGTCACTAGTCACTAGTCACCTTTCACTCAGCCTTCGGACTATCTACTTGACGCGACGATATGTCTTTTGTTACCATTAAGAGCCTGGGGGATATAGCTCAATTGGGAGAGCGCGGCGTTCGCATCGCCGAGGTTGGGGGTTCGAGTCCCCCTATCTCCACTTTTCTCAAGATTTCCGCCAAAGGAGGGCATATGTTTGAGCCATTAAGGGCGATCATTTCAAAGGCAGATGCAGATTACGCCGACATTCGCTACGAAATACTCCGAGAGACGAGGATTGTCTTCAACGGTGCCGAATTAGGGGAGATCGGCTCGAATACAACCGATGGATACGTATTGCGGGTACTGAAAAACGGGGGCTTATCCACCGTAGCCTTTACCAGAGAGATCGATGCCGGAAAAGCTATCAAGAGCGCCCTGGAAAATGCCCTGCTCCTGTCCCGGAACATTAATGAGCCCGTCGTGTTCGCCCCAACCGAGGCAATTAAGGGCACCTTCTTGCCACCCTTGAAAGAGGATCCGAGGGGGATTCCGATCGCTGAAAAGCTGGAATTAACCCGGCACTATAACGACATATGCCTAAAGCACGAAGGGATCAGCACAACCAACCTCCAATATCTGGAGGTTGCACGGGAAAAGTATTTTGCCAGTAGCCAGGGAAGCGAAATCAGAGAGGATCTGATTACCACAACGATAAACGGTCTAATTACCAGCAAGGACGGAAATCTGATTCAGAATGTGAGAGTAGGGGTTGGGGGAAGCACTGGATTCGCCATACTTAGAAATCGGGAGGAGAAATTTGAGAGGAAAACGGGGATTGCACTCGATCTTCTGAGGGCAAAGCCGGTAGAGGCCGGGGTCTATGATGCAATACTCAATCCCAATATGGCCGGAGTATTCACTCACGAGGCATTTGGGCACTTCTCTGAGGCCGACCTTATTGAAGATAATCCCACGATGAGAGAGAAGATGAGAATTGGAGCCAAACTGGGGAACAATGTGCTCAACATCATTGATGACCCCACGATGCCCGACCAGTTGGGCTTCTACAGGTACGACGACGAGGGTGTAACGGCCAGACCGGTTCAACTCTTGAGGGATGGGATTCTGGTGGGCCGCCTGCATTCGAGAAGGACGGCGGCCTCTTTTGGAGAGCCCCTCAGCGGCCACTCGATTGCCGAGGATTACCGTTTCGCCCCCATCATAAGGATGGGCAACATCTTTATCCAGCCGGGAACGAACAGCTTTGAGGGACTGCTTGAGGAGCTTGGCAATGGATTGTATATCCTCGACGCCAAGGGGGGTCAGACCAGCGGGGAGAACTTCACCTTCGGCGCTCAGTACGCTTACAGGGTCAAGAACGGCAAACTGGGGGGAATGGTTCGTGACATCAATATCTCCGGGAATCTGTATCGAACCATGCAAAACATCACCGCGATAGGAAACGACCTCATGCTGGCTGAAATCGGTGGGTGCGGGAAGGGACAACTGAACATTCGTTCCGGTATGGGTGGTCCGCATATACTTGTCAAAAGCGTTGTCATCGGAGGTGCCTGATGGAAGAATTGCTTGAAATCGCCCGGAAAGCCAGTGATCAAGTGGAGGTTTACTCGCTGGATCAGACGGTGGATTCCGTTTCGTTCGAAAATGCGAAGCTCAAGGATATCGATAGCAAGCTGCAATCGGGGATTTCCCTGAGAATAATAAAAGGTGGAAACCTTGGATTCGCATTCACCAGAAACCTGATCAGTGGTGAGAAGTTCCTGCAAAATGCGCTCGATTCCCTCAAGGGCGGCGTTGAGGCGGGCTTTGATCTCCCTGCTACGCGGGATCTGGCTCAACTGGATACTTACAACCCCGCCATCGAGAGCCTCACCAATACCACTATCGTGGATGAGTGCAACAGGATCTGTGAAATGCTGGCCCCCAGAACAAATGGACAGATCAACGTAAATGCCGGCCGGGTGACATCGAGGGTGCGGCTCCTGAACAGCAATGGAACCGACCTTTCATCGAGGTCGTCTCTATACTACTGTCACACCGCAATCATGTATCCCGGATCCTATTCTTCGATAAGCCGGTTGGTAGTTTTCAAGGACTTTGAGAAAACACCCGACGAACATCTGAACTTCATTATCAACACCTACAATAAGTCGCTGAAAGAGGTGAGTCCCCGCGGCAGGAAAATGAAGGTGCTTTTCCTGCCGGATACTATATACGGTCTGATCTGGAGACTTCAGAGTGCCACGAACGGAAAGAACATCTACGAAAAGAAATCACCGGTATCGGAGAAACTGGGTCAGGAGATATTCGACCGTCAACTCACCATATATAACGACCCCCTTAATGATGAAATTCCCGGTGCCCGGAGCTTTGACGATGAGGGTACACCCTGTCGTTATTTTCCGGTAGTTGAAAACGGCGTCTTGAAGAGTTTCTATTATGATCTTCACTACGCGGACAAGCTGAAGGCGAGTCCGACCGGGCATGGATTCAGGAGCGCCATGTGGGGCGGTGATTCGATCGCCACAAAACCCACCCCCTCTCTGGATCACCTCTTTATAAAGCCCGGCGATAAGCCTCTTTCGCAGCTCATAAAGTCGATCGATCGCGGCATCATCATCGCCGGCGTGCTTGGCGCCCACAGCGGTAACATCCCGAATGGTGATTTTTCAATGGGCCTTAGCCCTGGACTATATGTGGAGAAGGGCGAGATAGTGGGGAATGTAAAAGACGCCATGGTAGCCGGCAACATCTATGAGGTGATGAAAAATGTGCTGGCTATCGAAGACACCCTCTACCCGGCAATGATGGGAACCTTCCCGGCGATATTGTTCGACAGTGTGAGTGTGGCGACAAAATCGTAGCACAAGAATTATGCGGAATGCAAAGTGTTATCCAGTCGTCCGGGAATGCATTCCACCGCGCTAAAGCGTTCAGGACATACGCTCAAGCATACTCCGCACCTGGTGCACCCGTCCTGGTCGATCACATGGATTTGCTTCTTCCCGCCGGTTATCGCCTGGACGGGGCACTCTCTAAGACAGATCATGCAAGCCTTGCACTTATCCGGCAGGATGCGATAGGAGATAAGGTCTTTGCATACCCGAGCGGGGCACTTCCTTTCATAGATATGCGCTTCATATTCCTCACGGAAGTAGCGGATGGTGGTGATTACCGGGTTTGGGGCGGTCTGCCCCAGACCGCAAATCGAGCCCATCTTAATTGCTTCACCCAGCTCCATAAGCAGGTCAATGTCCTCCGGGCGACCCCTCCCTTCAGTAATAGAGTTGAGGATATCCAGCATCTGTAAGGTTCCCAATACGCACAAAGAACACTGGCCGCAGCTCTCTTTTTGGGTGAAGTCCAGGAAATAGCGGGCGAGGTCAACCATGCAGGTATCCTCATCCACCACCACCATACCGCCGGAGCCCATCATGGCACCGGCGTCGGTGAGGGAATCGAAATCAACCGGCGTATCCAGGAGTTCTGCCGGAAGACATCCTCCCGAAGGTCCGCCGGTCTGCACCGCTTTAAAGGCTTTACCCCCGGGGATCCCTCCACCAATATCAAAGACGATTTCACGAAGACTGATCCCCATTGGCACCTCTATCAATCCGCAGTTTGCCGTTTTGCCGGTCAGAGAAAAGATAGCGGTGCCCTTGCTCTTCTTCGTGCCCCTGCCGGCAAACCAGTCTGCCCCCTGGGTGATAATCCAGCGGATACTGGCGAAGGTCTTCACATTGTTAAGCAGAGTAGGCTTATCCCATAATCCCACCTGAGTGGTGCGGGGACGTGGAAGGGGCTTCGGCATCCCCCGTTTACCTTCAAGGGAGAGAACCAGAGCGGTAGACTCGCCGCAAACAAAAGCCCCGGCACCCTGGAAGATCTCGATGTCAAAATCAAAATCGTTGCCCAAAATATTCTTCCCCAGGAATCCCTTTTCTCTTGCTTGAGCAATGGCGATCTCAAGCCGCTTCACTGCCAGGGGATACTCTGCCCGGACATAGATATAACCCAGTTTGGCACCAACAGCATAGCCGGCAATGATCATCCCCTCCAACACCGAATGGCAATCACCTTCCAAGACCGAGCGGTCCTGAAATGCCCCTGGATCGCCTTCATCGGCGTTGCAGACCACATACTTCTCTGCACCCGCCGTGTTGCGGCAGGACTCCCACTTCCGTCCGGTGGGGAAGCCGCCACCGCCAAGACCCCGCAGCCCGGAACGCTTTACCGTGTCAATAACCTCTTCCGGCGACATTTCAAGGAGAGTCTGGCGCAACGCCTCGTAGCCACCAACGGCAAGATAGTCGTCAATCTCCTCGGGGTCAATGTAACCACAATTTTTTAGCACAGTTCGCTGCTGTCTGCTATAAAAAGCAATGTCACGGTAATGAGGTATTACTTTGCCCGTAAGGGGGTCACGGTAGAAGAGCCGCTCAGGAGGCTTCTTCTGTGACAGGAGCGACTGAGCAATATCCGGTGTATCCTCGACCTTGACCCTTGTGCAAAAGATTCCTTCGGGTTCGACGACTGCAAGCGGGCCCTGCTGGCAGAAGCCGTGACAACCGGTACGCTTAACCTGAACATCCCCTCCCAAACCCAACTGTGCTATCTCTCTTTCTAACGATATGTGAATTTGCTCGGCTCCTGCGGACACGCAACCTGTCCCCTGACAAACCAGAACAGTCTTATCCGGCATCACACTCTCCTCTAGTGGTAAAGATATCGCTTATCTCTTTAGTGGTTAACCGACCGTGAACCTCTTTATTGACCATTATACAGGGTGCAAGCCCGCAACAACCGATACAGGCAACGGATTCCAGTGTGTATTCCAGATCCTGTCTCGTCTCACCTTCTTTAATTTCAAGGGCCTTTTCTACCTCGTCGAGTATTCGCGGGGCCCCCTTCACATGGCAAGCCGTTCCCCGGCACACCATAACCCTGTTTCTGCCCATGGGCGTAAAACGAAATTGGGCGTAGAAGGAGGCTACACCGAACACCCTGCTTTCCGCTACACCGGTAGACTCAGCGACCTTAACTATCGCCTCTTCAGGGAGATAGCCAAATTCCGCCTGAATTCGCTGCAGAATCGGTATCAGATCACCCTTCCTTCCCCTGGAGGGTACAATTTCAGTTAAACGGTCTTCCACGATACCTCCATTATGCTTTTTCAATCCGAACAGCAGAGACCTTAAGTCCGGAAACGACGGACATATTACAGACAGCAGGGTCAGTGAGGACATTGACTGCTGACTCTCCGAAGTGGAAGCTCATACAGACCACACCAGGCGGCACACGGTCGGTTATCTGTATCTTAGTCTCGATGGAACCGCGTCGTGAAGTAACCTTGACCATATCGCCGGCGGTCAGTTCTAACGCTTGCGCATCCCGGGGACTGATTTCCATCAATTCTTCGTTAAGGAAATAGTTCAACCCGTCGGTTTTGCCTGTCATGGTTCTGGTATGGTACTGGTAAAGCTTCCGGCCCGTGGTCAAGATAAAGGGATAGTCTTCATCAACAGTATCAGCAGCCCATGGGCGGTATTCCACAGTAGCGAATTGCCCTATGCCGCGGGCGAACTTACCTTTATGCATTATGGGGGTACCGGGATGGTCTTCTGCGGGACACGGCCATTGCAGACCTCCTTTTTCTAATCGCTCGTAACTCATGCCCCGGAAGTAGTGAGGTGTCAATTTTCTTACCTCATCCCATACCTCTTCGGATGAAGAGTAATTCCAGTTAAGGTTGAACCTCTGTGCCAGCAACTGGAGGATTTCCCAGTCGGGTTTGCTATCACCCCGCGGTTTGACGGCACGACGGATACGCTGTACCCGTCTTTCTGTGTTGATAAAGGTACCGTCTTTTTCGGCAAAAGAAGCCGCCGGCAGGACAACATCGGCATATTTAGCGGTTTCTGTGAGGAAGATATCTTGCACTACTACGAAATCCATCTCTTCCAGACATTCACGTACATGATCGGCATGGGGGTCGGAAATGACCGGGTTTTCTCCCATGATGTACATGACGCGATTCCGCCTGGTTGGATTGTCGTGAAACATCTCGGCTATGGTACGGCCGGGTGCGTCGGAAAGCTCAACCCCCCAGGCTCTAGAAAACTTGGCCCGTATTTCGCCGCTAACGCTCATCCCTTTGTATACCGGGGTTTCAAACTCTATAGTATCGGCAAGTATCACACTGGTATCTATCTCCTCCGGCGGAGGTGCCACAGCCTCACCTTTCTCTAATTTCAAGCGCCGCCAGTAAGTATCTGTTTCTCTATCGCCGTATACCGGTTGGTAACCGGTGAGGACATTAGGCAGACAGCCCATATCGCAGGCTCCCTGGACGTTGTTTTGACCCCGCAGGGGATTCATTCCGGCATGTGGTACCCCCAAATTGCCTGTAAGCAAGGATAGATTGGTCAAGGCAACGACGTTTTCTGTACCCGAGGTATGCTGCGTTACTCCCATGCAGTAGATGATAGAGCCGCTTTCAGCCCCGGCAAAGAGCCGGGCGGCTTTGATGATGTCTTCAGCCGGCACACCGGTTATCACCGAGACATACTCCGGGGTGTATTTCTCTACTATTTCTTTCAAGTATTCGAACCCCTGGGTGCGGTTCTTGATGTATTCTTTGTCTTCGAGCCCCTCTTTTATGATTACGTGTACCAGTGCGTTGAAGAGGGCTACGTCCGTCCCTGGCTTGAACTGCAGATGAACGTCGGCAATGTTCACCAGAGGTATGCGGCGCGGTTCAGCAACGATCAATTTGGCACCACGTCTCACAGCCTGGCGAATTCGATAACCGATAACGGGATGATTTTCGGTAGGATTGGAACCGGTTAAGAGAATCGCACCGGCACCTGCTATCTCGCCAACAGTATTGGTCATCGCCCCACTCCCTAATGCGGTGGCCAGACCGACCACAGTGGGGGCATGTCAGAGACGGGCACAGTGATCGACACTGTTTGTGCCCAGGGAGCGCAGGAGCTTCTGGAAGAGATAGTTGTCTTCGTTGGTAGCCCTGGCCGAGCTTAAACCGCCCAGTGCTTCGGGGCCGTATTTTTCCTGGCCTTCCTTAAATTCAGCAGCAACTAAATCTAACGCTTCGTCCCAGGAAGCTTCAACAAAGGTGCCGTTACGCTTAATTAAGGGGGTCGTCAAGCGGTCGGGGTGGTTGACAAAGTCGTAGGCGAAGCGCCCTTTTGCACAAAGCTGCCCATCATTTACCGGATTCCGGCGATCGCCGCGGGCGGAAAGCACCCGATCCCCTCTTACCCCGAGATAGATGCCACAGCCGGTGCCACAATACGGACAGATGGTCTTAACCTCACGCGCAGGGCGCTCGCTCCCCTTGCGCGCCAACGCTGCGGTAGGACAGCGGTCCACACATTCGCCACAGGACTCGCATGTAGATTCTGTAATGGGCTTATCCTTAAGGGTGCTGATCTTAGTGGCGAAGCCCCGAAAGGCAAAGTCGATGGCACCGACTCCATTGATCTCCTCACAGGTTCGCACACAGATACCACAGAGAACACACTTATTGGGATCACGGTAGAAGAAGGGGTTCGAGTCATCAATGGGAAGATCCCTTACGGTTCGCTTCAGACGCTGCAGACGCCCTTCCTCAATGCCAATGTAGGTCGCGATATCCTGGAGCCTGCAATCTGTATTCCGGGCACATTGGAGACACTCGGAATAATGGTTGGCGATAATGAGTTCGGCGGCGATACGGCGCGCCTTATTGATCTCCGGGTTTTCCGTTGTTACCCTCACCCCTTCCTCAACCGGCGTTTTGCAGGAGATGGTAAGACCCCTCCCTTCGATCTCAATCATACATAGCCGGCATCCTCCGAAGGGCTTCAGATCGGGATGATAGCAGAGGTGGGGGATATAAATACCATGCTCAAGCGCCGCCATGAGTATGGTGTCCCCTTCATTTGCCTTGATCTTGAGTCCGTCAATGGAGAAAGTGATTTCGCCCATAACCCTTAACCTCCGTTACTCTGCCTTTTTTCTTTCATTTTGTTAATGACTTCAACCAGTTGTTCGACCTTGTCCACCCCGCTTTGGCACAGAGTTATTGTTGCATCTACATGACCCAACTTCCCACAAAGAGCAATGGTATAAATACCAGTGCCATCTAAGATCATTTTCAGAGCTATGTCAGCGTAAGGGCAATCTATCCCCATAAAAACAGCTACATCGTATCTGTTGTGTCCGATAATCAGGTCGCCATGATACGGGTTTATTTCTACAGCCGTTCTCATCTGGGGGTAGTTCGGCCGGATATCAAATACGGGAAGTATTTCAGCCCCTATTGCTGCGCACAATTTTCTTAGCACCCCGGCTTTCTCCGGCGCTCCTTCCTCCCAGGTCCAGAGCATAATACGAGCGGGGGCAAAAATAACCGGTTTCCTGGCATTTAGACAGACCTCAGCAATTTTCTCCCAAGCTTCTTCCTCAGGAACCATTCTGTCATCTATCAGAGCTTTACCTTTTTCCGGATGGGACGCCTGTGACACCGCTTCCGGAGACAGCAGTTCTTGATATCTGGGCTTCTCTTTTAGTGTAATCACTCTAGAACCTCCTATTTAACGTTCACCCTGGGTTGACTCACAACCCTGTGCCCGAACTATATTCTACAACAATTGGCTGGGAAAGGCAAGAAATCACTGTCCCCGATTACAGCCCGGCCGCAGCCAGTATGTCGGGGACTACCTCTTCCCTGCCGATGGCCATGACATGAACCCCATCACAAATGGAGTCCTTCTTCAGGGCGGCGATCATCCGTCCGGCGATCTCGATGCCTCTAGTGAGCGCCTCGCCCTTGGGGGCGCCGGCCAGCTCGTCAATCAAGTTCTGCGGGACTAAGACCCCGGGGACATTTTCGTTCATGTACTTAGCCATCCGGGCGGAAACGAGTAGTATAACCCCTGCCAGTACCTTAACTCGAAACTGGCGAGCAAACTCCATGAACCTGGCGAAATTCTCCAGGTCATATATCGCCTGCGTCTGGAAAAATTCAACCCCTGCCTCCACCTTCTTTTCGAACCTGGCAAGTTGCGGTTCGATCGGCTTTGCCTCCGGGGTAACTATCGCCCCTGCGCAGAATTCTACCACCCCATCAAGATCGTTCCCCCCCAGATCCTTGCCCGATTCCATCAGACGAATGGTGTGGAGCAGTTGAGACGAATCGAGATCGAAGACTCCTTTGGCTTTCTTGTGGTCCCCAACGGGAACGGCATCGCCGGTAAGGCAAAGGATATTCCTTATACCTCTGGTATAGGCAAACAGAAGTTCCGCCTGCAGAGCAAGCCGGTTGCGGTCGCGGCAGGTCATCTGCAGAATCGGTTCGCCGCCTCGTTCCTTGATCGCCAGGCAGCCACCGATAGAGGGAAACCGCATCACCGAGCTCTGGTGATCGGTGACATTGAGGGCATCAACCTTGTCTTTGAGAAGATCGATGTGATGAAGCATCCTGGCGATATTTGTTCCCTTCGGCGGGCCAATCTCGCTGGTGATGACGAACTTCCCGGAATCGAGTGCCTCTCTCAAGCTCTGTGCCATTGTCCCTCCACTGGGGATTGGTTATTGGTGACTAGTGGCCGGTCCCCAATTACCAATCACTAATCACTAATCACTCGTATTAGCCTCGGTCGAGGTGCAACCTGGAAGTTCTTCGGGGGATGATATTTCTTCATCAGGTCGAGTCGCCCCTGTTTCTCCAGAAGCTGGTATATCAGCGTCCAGGCGCAATCCCTCTCCTTATCGACCTCACATTTGCCATTGTCCGTGCCACCGCAGGGGCCGTTTATCAATCCCTTGTGACAGGCAGTAATGGGACAGATGCCCGCGGTTTCGCCCAGGACACACTGCCCGCACTGATCACAGGCTTCCAGGAAAATACCGGGGCCTTCCTCGATGCCCATGAAGAGGGTGTCCAGGGCGGGAATCACCGGCTGATCGATGTACTGCGCCGTTTTCTGTACCCCCAGCGCGCAGGACATCACCAGAATGCAGTTGGCATCCCGAATGGCCTGGCCATTCTCTGCCATGGCTGCCCCGGTCATTTCGTCACAGGAGGTAGCTATGACCGTGGAACCAGTGACGATCTTACCCCACTCCTGAAGGCGGCCGATCATGCCGGCAACCTCCTCTATGCCGCCGGTCCTGGTCATCGTGGCGCAGGTGCCGCAGCCGATGACGAAGATCCTATCGAATCGCTCCAGGCACTCCTTGATCTCATCGAATGGTTTTGACTTGGTGATCGATTTCATGCCCCCTCCCGCTACGTTTCGAGGTCACATCGCAGACACCGCTTTGCTTCTTCCCTGCCTCTCTCCTCCGAAAAGCCGCGCTCTATTTCATCAAAGCTCCGCCTTCGCTCCTCAGGCGGCAGAATAGGCATGGTGACTCGAGGTTGCGCCTCCCACTCCTCCTCCGTTTCCTCCGGGGCCGGTTTTTGAGCGATCTCACCCTTGAGATCATACATCTGCACCGGCGAGGCATCTCGTCTGAAGTACTTATCTATTGCCAGTGCCCCCCGTCGCCCGGCGGCGATAGCGTCGATGACCAACCCGGGCCCGGTGACAAAATCACCGCCGGCGAAAACCCCGGGGAGATTAGTAGCCAGTGTATTGCTATCAACAACCAGGGTCTCCCACCGCGTGCGCTCCAGGGCGCTATCGGCGGGCAGGAAGGAAAGATCAGGAGCCTGGCCGACAGCAGCGATAACTGTGTCTGCCTCTATGAAAGTACCTGAGTCCTCGATTGGAATCGGTCGCCGCCGGCCGCTATCATCCGGCTCACCCAGCTTCATCTGGACACACTGCAACCCCGATACCTTCCACCCCTCGGTCACTATGCGGGTGGGACTGACCAGAAAATTGATCTTCACCCCTTCGGCCACAGTCTGTTCGTATTCCACCTCACTAACCGGCATCTCGGCTCGAGAGCGGCGATAGTAGATATTCACCTCCTCCGCACCAAAGCGAAGCGCCGTGCGCGCGGAATCCAGGGCTACATTCCCACCACCGATCACCGCGCCCCGCCCTCCCACCGTAACCTCCCGGCCGATCTTCACATCCCTCAGAAAGCGAAGTCCATAATGAAGTCCTTCGATGCCCTCAACCTCACCGGGTATGCCCACGCGCTGGCTTCTCTGGGCGCCGGCGGCGATGTAAATCGCCTCGAACCCCTCTTTCTTGAGATCGTCCAGGGTGTAGTTGACATTTATCGGGGTGCCGTATTTTATCTCTACTCCCTTCCTGGCGATGTAGTCAATTTCCATCTGAATGACCTCTCGCGGCAGTCGGAACTCCGGTATGGCGACCGAGAGCATGCCCCCGCCCACCGGAAGCGCCTCGAAAA
>JALPXT010000032.1 GCA_023271485.1 Dehalococcoidia bacterium
ATCCATCTTAGATGGTAATCTAATCGGCGACAAGAAATGGAGAAGACCATCATCGGCGGGAAAGTGGTGCGGGAGCTAAACCAGGGCGGCAACGACCTGCAATAGAATTATAGCGATCATCGGGCTTATGTCTATCATGCCTATCCGAGGGATGATCCCCCGCAGTGGTGCCAGGATAGGCTCGGTTACTTGATGCAAGAGATCCACCAACCGGTTGCCGGGACTTACGGGAAACCAGGAGATGATCACTCTGGCAAAGATGGCGATCGTGAGCACTTCGCAAAGGATGTGGATAAAGGTGGATATGAAATTCATTTCTGCTCCTTACCCAGCTCCTTTGCCCTCTCGTATGCGGCAATGATTGCCTGAGTTAGAATGGCTCGCAAACCGCCTTCCTCGAGTCGGAGTAAGCCTGCGGCCGTCGTCCCGCCCGGGGAGGTGACCATGTTGCGCAGCTCCGCCGGATGTTTGCCGCTCACCTCCGCAATGCGGGCCGATCCCAGCATCGTCTGCAGAACAAGCTCCGAGGACATCTTACGGGGCATCCCGATGTGCACCGCCGCATCAACCAGCGCTTCGATCATCAGGAATATGTAGGCCGGCCCGCTTCCGCTCACCGCGGTGGCCATATCGATATATTTCTCGTCGGCCACATAGATTTCCTTGCCCAGAGCGGTGAGAGTGGTTTGTGCCATCTCTTTCTGCTCTGAAGTTACTGCCCTGGTGGCAGTCCACACGCTTATTCCCTCACCTATCTGGGCCGGGGTGTTGGGCATAACCCGAACTATGCAATCATGCTCCAGTTGCCGGCTCAGCGTTTCGATTCTTGCCCCGGCGATGATGGATACCACCAGTTGTCCGGGTTGAATCTCACCTCGAAGACCATCGGTCACTTCAGGGAGAACCTGCGGCTTTACTGAAAGGACCACGATGTCTTTCCCTCGGATGGCCTGGCGATTTTCGGCTACCCCTAGAATTCCATGCCGTTCGGCCAGAACCCTGAGTCGCCCCTGATCGACATCGCTTACCGTGATCGCCTCTGGTTCGGCCGAAGCCTGCCTGATCAGGCCGGATATCATGGCTTCCCCCATCGCCCCACCCCCGATGAAAGCGATCTTCATGATTTACCTCCGTTCTCCGAAAATGGCTCGGCCGATTCGCACCATGGTAGATCCCTCCTCAATAGCCACCTCGAAATCGTCGGTCATTCCCATTGAAAGATGATCCAGGCCCATCGAGTTACGCAACTCTCTCAGGAGGCGAAAGACCGGCCTGACCTCCTCCGGATCGCTTGCCAGAGGTGCGATGGTCATCAAACCCTTAATCTCCAGATTGGGCATTCGCCCGATTTCCTTCATCGCCGAGAATACTTCACCGGTGGAAAATCCACTCTTGGAAGCCTCGCCGGCGATATTGACCTCCAGCAGTATCGGAATCGTCTTCTGAGCGTGGCGACTCAAGAATTCCGCCAGCCTCACCGAGTCGACACTCTGAATTATATCAAAAAGCGCTCCTGCTGTCTTCGCCTTGTTGGTCTGCAAATGGCCCACCATGTGCCAGGTGCACTGAGTCCTTATATTCTCTAATTCCCCGAGTTTGGGTTTAGCCTCTTGGACGCGGTTCTCGCCAAAATGGCGCAGGCCGGCCTGAAAGGCAGCCCGGATGGCCGCGGGCCCTACGGTCTTGGTGACGGCGACTAAAGTTACCTCTTCGGGAGATCGTCCCGCCCGCTCGCAGGCAAGAACGATGCGGCGCGTTACTTCCTGTATGTTGTGCTCAATGGCCATCTCTCTCATCACCCAATGCCCCTTCGAGCTCGGATCGGAGATACTCGGTCCGTACGCCTGAGTCTATCTTCCACCAGGGCAATTGCTCGCCCCGAGGGATCTCCCGGTGAATGAGATCGGGGTCCAACCCCGCCCCCTCCACCGCCTTGCGCCATGCCGAGAGGGAGGTTCTCGGCATGCTGGCGATAACCTGTCCCATCATTGAGTTTCCCCGGGCGAGCGTGCCCTGAACCAGGCTCCATTCGATACTGTCCGCCTTGACCGCTATTCCCTTGTGGCTCAACCCTTTCTTGATCAACGAGAGGCGGCGGCTGAGGACGTCACCGGCAGCCATCGGAAGCCATTGAAAGGGGGTGCCCGCCTTGGGGACAAACAGCGCTATATTCAGCGTCAGACGAGTTCCCGATCGATGCCTGTCCAGGATGTCCTTCGTTGCCAGAGCCATGTTTACAATATCCATTATATCGTCCTCGGTCTCTGCAGGCAACCCGATCATGAAATATAGCTTGAGCTGTTTGAAGCCATGACCAGCAACTTGATCCACGGCACGGAGGATATCATCCTCTGATATGGCCTTCTTCACGACCTCGCGCATCCGCTGCGAGCCGGCCTCGGGAGCC
Organism: Dehalococcoidia bacterium; assembly: GCA_023271485.1. GTDB lineage: Bacteria > Chloroflexota > Dehalococcoidia > SZUA-161 > SpSt-899 > BS503. The sequence continues at coordinate 2,408 of JALPXT010000032.1, forward strand.
AGGGAAATGGTCCTGGTGCCGCTTTCCGCCAGACCCTTGAGGAGGGCATCCGATAGTGGTTTTATCCGCAGGGAGCTGACCGAAAACTCGGCCCCCATCCTTCGCAGACCAATAGCCAACTCATCGATCTGGGGATGGTCGGTGATGGCAGCGCTCACCAGCCCCAGGCGTTTGCGATATCGCAATCCTTGCCTTGCCTGCTCCAGCAGATTCTCCAGGGGGCGATGGCGCATGGGACCGAAGTGATAACCGGCAAGGCAGAAGCGACAGCCCCGGCTGCATCCTCGGGCGATCTCCACAAGATATAAATCACCGAACTCAGTATCCGGGGTTAATACCACGGAGCCGGTGGGAAAGTCACTCAGATTTGGAGCCCATTGGCAAGCTACCGGAAGATCGGCCATGGTGGGAACGTAGACTCCCGGCAATGCGGACAGTTCTCGCAGCAATTTGTGCCGGGGAAGCTCTATATTGTCAAGTATAACTTGCATCATCTGAGGCAGGATAGCCTCGCCTTCACCGATGGCAAAGCAATCAAGGAGCGGGGCCATCGGCTCTGGATTTGCCATCACCGCAGGTCCTCCCGCGATCAGCAAGGGGTGGTGTTTGCCGCGATCAGAAGCCAGGACGGGGATGCTACTTGATTCCAGGAGCCGTGCTGCGTTAAAATAATCGAGCTCGTATGAAAAGGAGAATGCAAGGATATCAAAATCGGTGAGTGGCCTTTGTGATTCCAATGAAACCGGCTCACATCCGTCGTAGAAGGCCCTTTCACACACAATTCGATCATGCTGATTCAGGAATCCATAGATAGTCTGAAATCCCAGGTTGGACATACCCAAGGAGTAGGAGCCCGGATAGACAAGCGCGATGTGAATCCTGCCGCCCCAATCCTTGATGATGGTGCCCTGTTCTGCGGCAAGTTTCCCTCTCGCCTCCTTAAGAGTCTTCCAATTCATCTTGCGCCCTCAGATGAACTTATTATACCCTCTCCCGGCCCAAATATCGAGTCGCGCCCCAGTGAGGGGCCGATCGTGGTATAATAATAGTGGTAAAGGAGATGCCCGCCATGAAAAAGACAGTCGTTTTGTTCTCTGATGCCGGCAGGAATGACCTTTCCCTCGTAGGTGGGAAAGGGGCGAATCTCGGTGAGATGACCAACCTAGGCATCCCTGTCCCTCCAGGATTTACGATTTCCACCGAGGTATGCAATTTTTATCAACATAGCTATCAATATCCGGATGGACTGGAAAGGGAGGTAATGGAAGCCCTTCGCCACGTTGAACAAGCGATGGAGGCAAGATTCGGCGATGCGCAAAATCCGCTATTACTTTCCGTGCGATCCGGAGCGCGCGTTTCCATGCCCGGAATGATGGATACCATACTCAACTTGGGGCTAAATGATGCCACGGTTGAAGGTCTAATCAAGAGGACCAATAATCCTCGCTTCGGATACGACTGCTATCGCCGGCTTGTAGCGATGTACGGCGATGTGGTGCTGGGACTAAAACCCATTGCCAAGGAGGATATCGATCCTTTCGAGGAGCTGCTCGACGCCAAAAAGAAAGCACGAGGGGCGGAAGTCGATACCGATCTGACCGCCGACGATTTGAGACAACTGGTGGGGGAATTCAAGCAGGCGATAAAAGAGCGTACAGGCCAACCGTTTCCGGAAAACCCTCTCGACCAGCTCTGGGGTGCCATTGGGGCGGTGTTCAAGTCATGGGACGGCGAACGCGCTGTCGCCTACCGGAGATTGAACAACATCCCCGATGAATGGGGAACAGCGGTGAATATACAGAGCATGGTTTACGGGAATATGGGGGAGAATTCGGCCACCGGCGTGGCCTTCACGCGCAATCCGGCCACCGGCGCAAAGGAGCTTTATGGGGAGTTTCTGGTAAATGCCCAGGGAGAGGACGTGGTCGCCGGTATCCGCACGCCGCTGCAGCTTATGCAATTGAAAGAAATCATGCCCGAGGTATACGCTCAGTTTGAGGAAATTGCGTACAAGTTGGAAACACACTACCGCGATATGCAGGATATAGAGTTCACCGTCCAGAATGGCAGGCTCTGGATACTGCAAACGCGCCGCGGTAAGCGAACCGGCTTTGCCGCCTTTCAGATAGCGGTGGATATGGTCGAAGAGGGGCTGATCGACAAGAAGGAAGCACTATTGCGAGTGGAACCGGACCAACTGAATCAGTTGCTGCGGCCGATATTCGATATGAAGCAAAAAGAGGAAGCGATTTCAAGCGGCAAATTATTAGCCAGAGGTTTGAATGCCGGGCCGGGCGCAGCTTCAGGTCGAGTGGTATTTAATTCCCTGGATGCAGTCGAATGGAAAAGGCGAGGCGAGAAGGTCATTCTAGCTAGAATTGAAACCAGCCCTGAAGACATCAAAGGGATGGATGCCGCTGAAGGGATACTAACCCAGCACGGCGGGATGACTTCCCATGCGGCATTGGTTGCTCGTCAGATGGGCAGGGTCTGTGTTGTGGGCGCCGGCGATTTGGAGATCGATTACAGGTCCGGGTGTTTTCAGGCAAACGATAGAGTGGTCCGAGAAGGCGATTGGATTTCCATTGACGGCTCCACCGGCGAGGTGATCCTGGGCAAGCTGGATACTAAACCCTCCGAGGTGCTGCAAGTTCTCCTGGAAAAGACACTCACTCCGGAGCAATCCGGCACCTATCGCACTTACCATCAGATTATGAGCTGGGCCGACGAAAACCGCCGTTTGGGTGTCTGGGCCAATGCCGATCAACCGGAGCAGGCGGCAAATGCCATTGCCTTCGGCGCTGAAGGAATCGGGCTTTGCCGCACCGAGCACATGTTTTTTGGGGGCGATCGTATCAATGCCTTCCGGGAGATGATTCTGGCTGCCGACGAAATGGGCCGACGAGCGGCACTGAGGAAATTGCTGCCGTTTCAGAAAGAAGACTTTGCGGGCCTCTTCAAGGTGATGGGTGGCCGTCCGGTAATCATTAGAACCCTGGATCCGCCACTACACGAATTTCTGCCCCACTCCGAAGGGGAGATGCAAATCCTGGCGGGGAACTTGAATATGCCGGTGGAGGATCTAAAGGCCAAAGTGGAATCGCTGCGTGAGGTCAACCCAATGCTCGGTCATCGCGGCTGCCGGTTGGGGATTGTATATCCGGAGATCACCGAAATGCAGGCGGAGGCAATCCTGGAGGCTGCCTGTGAGGTAACCAAAACCGGGGTGGATGTCAATCCAGAGATCATGATTCCTCTGGTCGGCCACGTAAACGAGCTTCGAGACCAAGATAGACTGGTTCGTAGAATCGCCGCGGAGGTATTCGCGAGACATGGGGTGAAGGTGAATTACAAGGTAGGGACAATGATCGAATTGCCCCGCGCGGCGATCACCGCCGATCAGATTGCTGAAGTGGCTGAATTCTTTAGCTTCGGGACCAATGATCTCACTCAGACCGCCGGCGGTCTCTCGCGGGACGATTCCGGAAGGTTCCTTCCAATTTATGTGGAGATGGGAATCCTGCCGCAGGATCCGTTCGCCACGATTGACGAGGATGGTATCGGCCGCTTGATGGAGTGGTGTGTTGAGCGTGGTCGTGCTACCCGTCCGGATATGGAGATCGGTATCTGCGGCGAACATGGTGGCGATCCCAGCTCGATCAGGTTTTGCCACGGTATCGGGCTTGACTACGTTAGCTGCTCGCCATTTCGCTTGCCTATCGCTCGGCTGGCGGCGGCCCAGGCAGCGTTATCTGAGGAAAGATAGATATCGAGTTATTCATGGATCGTCATCACATACGCCTTCGACTAGAGGAGAAGGAAGAGCTTCTTTCCCCTTATGCGGCAAAGAGCAAGCTGGCTGAGCGGGACAGACCTGAAGAACCATCCCCGATGCGCACCGAGTTTCAGCGCGACCGGGACCGCATCATTCACTCCAAGGCATTTCGCCGCCTGAAGCACAAGACTCAGGTGTTCATCGCTCCCTCAGGGGATCACTACGTAACCAGGCTCACGCATACTCTCGAGGTTTCTCAGATCGCTCGCACCATCGCCCGGGCGCTGAACCTCAACGAGGATCTTGCCGAGGCCATCTCTCTGGGGCACGACCTGGGGCATACCCCATTCGGGCATGTTGGAGAAGATATTCTAAACGAGATATATCCCCGAGGCTTTAGCCACAACATACAGAGCGTTCGGGTGGTGGAGATCCTGGAAAAGGAAGGAGAGGGCCTCAACTTGACCCGGGAGGTCAGGGACGGTATACTTAAACATTCCAAGTCCAGGGAAGGTATACTGGGGGAGAACTGGGAAACCCCCAGCACCCTTGAAGGGCAGGTCTGCAAGATTGCAGATACCATCGCTTACATCAATCACGACATCGGCGATGCCTTGAGAGCCGGGCTCATCATCGCCGATGATCTGCCTCAGTCCGCAATTGCTGTGCTGGGTGATTCCCATTCGGCGAGAATCAACACACTGGTGAGCGATGTCGTGGAGCACTCTTGGGCGGCGACTGGACTTAATAGTTTATTGGTTCGGGAGGGGAACTATCAACCGATACTTTCCCTGAGCCCCGCCGTTCTGGAGGCCATGAATGCCTTGCGAGATTTTCTCTTCGAACGGGTATACGAGGTCCGAGCAATGAAGGAGGAATCGGAAAGAGCCAGGGGGGTGGTACGCTCGCTGTACTATTACTTTCTCCAGAATCCTCATGAGCTTCCAGGGGAATTCATTGGTCCGGGGCAGGGAGTGGAGCGGGGGGTGGTGGACTACATCGCCGGTATGACCGACCTCTTTGCGTTGAGCAAATCAAAAGGGATATTGAAATGAACACTGCCGCAGATATAAAGCAGAGACTGGACATTGTGGCCGTCATCTCCGAATACGTGCAGCTTAAGAAAGCGGGGCGAAATTTCAAGGCCCTGTGCCCCTTTCACACCGAGAAGACACCATCATTTTTCGTCTTCCCGGAACGGCAGAGCTGGCGCTGCTTCGGTTGCGGGGTGGGTGGGGACCTTATTTCTTTCGTGATGAGAAAGGAAGGACTTGACTTTGGAGGGGCTCTCAAGACCATGGCTCAGAGGGCAGGGGTCCCGCTGGTCGAAAAGAAAACCAGGGCCGACGAAGGCAGGTCAGCGCTGCTCTACCGGATTAACGAAACCGCGGCGCAGTACTATCATCAACTGCTGCTGAGCTCATCTCTGGCCCAGGGAGCGAGAAAATATGTGCAACGGCGGGGGCTTGGGGAGGAAATCTTAAGGGAATTCCAGTTGGGTTTCAGTCTGGATGAATGGGAGGGCCTGAAGCAGCACTTGAGCAAGCAGGGCTACAGTGAATCTGACCTTGTGGCCGCTGGCCTGGTTGCAGAGAAAGGCGGCCGGACGTATGATAGGTTTCGGGGACGGATCATGTTCCCCATATGTGATGCTAAGGGACGAGTCGGGGGATTTGGAGCTCGCGCCCTGGACGACTCCGTCGTGCCTAAATACTTGAATTCCGCGGCGAGTCCGGTTTTCGACAAGAGCAGTATTCTCTATGGAATAGATCGAGCCCAAGGGGCTATCCGAGAGCAAGGGAGAGTTGTCATAGTTGAGGGGTATATGGATGTTATCACCGCTCACCAGTGCGGCTTCCGTAACGTAGTTGCCTCGATGGGTACTGCTCTCACCGAAAAGCAGATCGCCGTGATCAAAGGACTCACGACGCACGTTTGCCTGTGTCTTGACCCCGACGCTGCTGGGGATGCTGCCACCCTGCGTGGAATCGAGGCCTGCCGGCGGACTCTGGACCGGGGAGTCCGCGAGATGCCGAACTGGCTTGCGGGGTCATCCGAGCTTCGCGGCATGATAAGTATCATCTCGCTCCCTGAGGGCAAAGATCCTGATCAAGTGATCAGAGAGAGTCCCGACGAATGGCGAAGGCTGGTTGACGGTGCTCAACCACTGATGGACTATCTGCTTGAGGCTGCAGCCGAGAGATTTGACGTGTCCAGGCCGGAAGGGAAGACACAGGTCAGTCAGCAACTCCTGCCCTTGATTGCAGAGATGAAGGACGGTGTGGAGCGTGAAGTGTACCTTGGTAAATTGTCCCGCCTGGTGGGACTGAATGAGAAAACGCTGGCGGGGATGGCGGCGCAACTGCACAAGACAAAGCCAGGGAAAGAAAGGAGATATCAGGTTGATCGTCCCTTCCAGCAGACTGGTGGCTTGGAAGAGTATTGCCTTTGCCTTCTTCTCAAGTATCCATCGCTGAGGGCTTTGGCAGGGAATCTCACGCCAGATCACTTCGACCGCAGTGAGAATAGAGAGGCTTTTGTTGCCTGGCAGATCAGCCAATCACCCGATGACGTCCAGGGAAATCTCGATGCTGCGCTGCATCAATATCTTCAATCCCTGATTGACAGGCAATATCCCCCCCTCGACAAGAGACAACAGGAACAGGCCCTGGCTGAGTGCATCCGTCGCATGGATGAGCGCAGGTTGAGATCTCAACTGATTTTCGAAGCCGAATCGGCCCTGGAGACAGGCGAGGATTCAGCGAAAAGCTCAGCACGATTGACAGAGCTTCAGCGACAGCATGCTACTCTGGGCCGGTAGATAGACTGAAGATTGAAGACTAAAGGCTGATCACAAAACAGGAGGAACAATGCAGGACCGTAATGGAATTCATGAAGAAGATGTGGTAAAGGGCATCGAAGAGAAGTCAGTCGAAGGGTGGAAGGGCGATTTCCCCTTTGAAATTGGAGAGCAGGAAGAGGCGGATTTTGGGGGAGACATCGAATTGGAGAAACCCTTGCTGGAACTGGAGGAGATGATCGATGACCCGGTTCGCATGTATTTGCGGGAAATGGGGCAGGTCCCGCTCTTGAATGCCTCAGAGGAAAAGCGGTTGGCGCGCAAAATGGACGAGAGCCGGCATCTTGAAGAGATTGGGGAATCGTGGCGCAAAAGACATGGAGTTCCTCCCAGTTCAGTCGACCTCGCTATGGACATATTGCAGGAGCTCGCCCAAGCCTTACCATTCCTTGATATCTTGACTGAGGAACTTGATCTGCCCCGGGAAGCCCCGGTGTCTCAGGTGCTTTACGATTCCAGATTGCACCAGGCGATTGAGGGGGAGATCGACCGCCACCTGGTGATGGCAATAGCCTACAAAACAAGCACCGTTCCAGATACGGTAGAGGAAACACTGACGCATCTTTCTCTGGATTGTCACCTCATACCTCAGCATCTGATGCGAGTCATTGAGGAGCAGGGATTGATCCCCGACATCTCGAAGCCTGTCCTGAGCGGAGTCGAAGGATCGGACTCTTCTCCCAGGTTGTTGGCCGCAATTAGCCCTCACGAGAGGGAGCTGGATCATCATCTAGAGAGGGTAAGAGAGGAGGGGGAAAAGGCAAAGAGTCACCTCACGGAAGCCAATCTGCGCCTCGTAGTAAGCATCGCCAAGAAGTACATTGGGCGAGGTATGGTTCTGCTGGACCTGATCCAGGAAGGCAACATCGGGCTCATCCGAGCGGTGGAGAAATTTGACTATCGAAGGGGATACAAATTCAGCACCTATGCCACCTGGTGGATTAGACAAGCCATAACCAGAGCGATAGCAGATCAGGCCCGCACCATCCGAATTCCGGTCCACATGGTCGAGACCATCAATAAGCTCATACGCGTGAGCCGTAGCTTGGCCCAGGAATACGGGCGGGAACCGACCAGCAGAGAAATAGCCAGGGAGATGGGAATCTCACCGGAAAAAGTCGAAGAGGTATTCAAGATGACTCAGGAGCCGATATCCCTGGAAACACCCATCGGCGAAGATCAGGATAGTCATCTGAGCGACTTCATTGAGGACCGCAAGGCGACACCATCGGAAATGGCCTCTCATCTATTGCTCAAAGAGCAGATTGAGGAAGTTCTAGAGGGACTCACTGAGCGTGAAGGAAAGGTACTAAGGCTAAGGTTCGGCCTCGAAGACGGACGCTGCCGCACCCTCGAAGAGGTCGGACGCGAATTCGAGGTCACTCGCGAACGAATCCGCCAGATCGAGGCGAAGGCGCTGCGAAGGCTCCGCAGCCGTCCATTCTCCAAGAAGTTGAAAGATTTTCTGGACCAGTGATCAGCGAAGACGATGAGGGTGCGCGGCACCACTCATGATCGGCTCATTTACGTAGATATCGCCGTTTCTTATTTTTATATTGAAACCGCAATCCGGATTGATGCAAACCCACGCTTTGTAGTGCACCGATGCTCCTTGCCCGCCGTAGTCAGACAGGGGAACAAGATCACCCTCTTTGCACTTCAGACACTTCGGAAAACCTGCTTGGTCCACGAATCCACCTCCACCATGATCAGTGACTTCTACTATTATACACTATTGAGTTGCTGTTGGCAAGATGTAGTTAATGGGGGGCATCAAGAAGGTTTTTGATCCGAAAGGCATATTGAATCCAGGGTGCACCATAAAGATTCTAGATATTCCTGTTGACAGTTTGTTATTTCATATGTTATCCTGTAGCGATGATCGGTAGCGAGACGGGTTTGTCAACATTTAGCTTCATTTCAATGTAGCTCAGTTGACAAGGCCGTCTCCATTAAGAAACACATAGGTAGCCACTAGGTCTAACTTTTTGAGCCTGATTTGAAGTTATTTTCAGGGTATGTTATGTTTAGCCTAATACAACTGTCAATCTGGAAGATCCGCTAATAACAGAAAGGAGTTACTCGGATGAAACTGGAGGACATCAAGAAGATAGCGGTCATGGGTGCGGGTGACATGGGGCATGGGATAGCCGAGGTTGCGCTGCTGGCCGGCTATAAGGTGGCCCTGAGGGACGTTGAGCAGCGATTTGTCGATAACGGCCTTCGGAGAATCGGGGAGAGCCTGGCAAGGCTTATGCGGAAGAAAAGGATCTCGGAGGAGGCCAGAAAAGGGATGATGGGCAAGATTGAAACCTTTGTTGATCTGGGAGAGGCGGTCAACGAAGCTGATTTTGTCATTGAGGCAACCCCTGAAGTCATGGACGTCAAGAAGGGAGTGTTCCAGGAACTGGACAAGTCGGCGCCGGAGCATGCTGTACTGGCTTCAAATACCTCCAGCATGAGTATAACGGAGATTGCGTCGATCACCCGCAGGCCGGAAAAGGTCGTGGGGATGCATTTCTTTAACCCTGCTGTCGTGATGAAGCTTGTTGAGGTCATCAAGGGGGATAAAACGAACGAGGAGACCATGCAGTTGACCCACGACCTGGCAGCAAGAATGAACAAGGTTCCGGTCAGAGTGGAGAAGGACTCCGTTGGCTTCATCTACAACAGGATTGGCGCGCCGAGCTTGATTTTGCTGGGTATCCTGGTGGACAGAAGGATAGCCGCGCCGGAGGAAATCGATGCCCGGATGAAGACATTAGGGATGCCTATGGGGCCATATGAGTTGCTGGATTATGTTGGACTGGATATTGTCTACCACAGCTCGCTCTATGTTGCCGAGAGACTGTCCTCGGAGTATGCTCCTCCCCAATGGCTCCGGGAGAAGATCGAGGCCGGAGATCTGGGCAAGAAGACGGGGAAAGGAATCTACGACTGGTCGAAAGGAAGGCCGGTTATAGACCTGTCCAGGGCAAGGGAAGAGTTTGATGCGACCGACTTGATCGCCGTACAGGTCAATGAGGCAACCAAGTTGCTTGAGGAGGGGGTAGTAAAGAGTCCCGATGATATCGACAAAGCGATGATCCACGGAGGAAGAGCAGCATTCGGCCCGTTCCAGCTTGCCCGGGGAATAGGATATGACAAGCTGGCCGCCCGCTGTGAAGAGCTCGCTAAGGAGTACGGTGTAGCGGCATTCAAACCGACGGAGACCTTGAAAAAAGGCAACATTTGAGGATACTCCCGGCCTTGATGGCGAAGCATTCAGGGCCGGCAGAATGCCACGGAGAAAATAGGATCAACGCGATTATTGACAAATAGAGTTGATCCCATTTTTTCGATTACATCTACATCATCGGAAATTCTGGCGCTAGTATTGGAAGTTCTGGCATTAGCTACAACCCTGGCTCCGGAAAAGCAGGGTCAGGAACAGGAACTTCGGGAATTTCTATTACTTCATATTCTGCTGGTGGCAGAATAGCAGGAACAGCATTATGGTCGCTATATACAACATTCATTGTTGTTACAAGACTAATCTTTTTTACTGCCTCTTTCATTCTATTAAATTCTGCTATTTCCTCTGGAGTCATTTCTGCCCCTTCTCGCATTATTGGATCCAATATTACTACAAGTTCGTGCAAATCTATATTAGCTGTCATAGTTTCCTTTATTGTAAAACGGGTTTCTTGGCAGATATAAGCTCTTGAGTCTATTTCCATTGCCTCTATAACCTCGACAATTTCCGGCCAATTTTCATTAATCTCTGCTATTATTCTCTCTTTCTCTTCTCTATCTATTTCTGCTTCTTCTGTAAAAAGAGGAACAACAGAAATAACAACATTTCTCATTTTATCTAAATCCAGACCAAGAACAAAATTGTATACCGGTACCCCATTAACTTCTGTATTGGGCAACACTTCTCTGACGTAATAAACATCAAAAATATCTGATATCAAACCCGCTATCTTTTCAAACATAACTGTCATTTCTTCTACCATTACGGGATCAGCCGGTGTTTTGTACCATACTCCTAAATGAGGCTCTATTTCTCCCATTACCATTTCTGCTAAAAACACTCCGCCAACCTGAGCAACTATTTCTCTTAATCCAGTAATTTCAACAATTTTCATATAAGTGTCAAAATCTATTGACTTCATCTCCATTGTTG
>JALPXT010000033.1 GCA_023271485.1 Dehalococcoidia bacterium
TGGCGAAGGCTATACCCAGCCCCCGGGAGGCCCTCATGCCGAGATAGTCGCCCTGACGCAAGCCGGAGAGGCGGCCAGTGGGGCGATAATGTACGTCACCCTCGAACCATGTTGTCACTACGGGCGCACCTCGCCGTGTACCCAGGCAATCATTACCAGTGGCATCCAGGAAGTCCACCTGGCGATGCTGGATCCAAATCCTCTGGTATCGGGCAAGGGGAGAGAGCAACTGGAGGCCGGCCGGATCAAGACCTATCTCGGCGAATATGAACCCGAGGCGCAAGAGATCAACGAATCCTACACCAAATTCATCACCACGGGCGTTCCATTCGTCACCGCCAAGTTCGCCATGAGCCTTGATGGGAAGATAGCTACCAGGAGATTCGACTCCCAGTGGATCAGCAACGATTGGTCGAGGGAATACGTTCATCAGGCTCGCTGGATTACCGATGCCATTATGGTCGGCCTCAACACGATACTGAGGGACAACCCTCGGCTCACAGCAAGGACCACGGAAGGCGAGAGACATCCACTCAGAGTGATCGTTGATAGTCACGGCCAGACTCCCCCCGCGGCCAGGGCGCTTCAACCCCCGGGCAGAGCCCTGATAGCCACCACGACGGCGATAGAGCTGATCCGGGCGAATCAATATGCCGATATGGGCGCCGAGGTATTGACGCTCCCACCCAGGGATGGACTGGTTGATCTCGACAACCTGCTTAAGTCACTTGGGAAAAGAGACATCACCAGCGTGCTGGTGGAGGGTGGTGGCCTGCTCCAGGGCTCATTATTCGATCTTGGACTCGTAGATAAGGTTCTGGTTTTCATCGCCCCGATTATTGTCGGGGGCAGAGAGGCGATTACCGCAGTGGCTGGTGAGGGCGTGGCATCGATGGCGGAGGCTCTACGATTGAAGCAGATTAGGATAGAGCGGCTCGGGGATGATATAATGGTTAGTGGGTATACCAGGTAATGCCATGTTCACCGGAATCGTTGAGGAATTAGGCTGGATCAGGGCTGTCGGAAAGGGTCAGCTTACTGTCGCCGCTCAAAAGACGTTGCATGGCACCGAGCCGGGAGATAGCATTGCGGTTAATGGGGCTTGCCTCACGGTGATCGCTGTGGGGGATGGAACTTTCTCCGTCGAGGTCATGCCGGAGACCCTGCGTCGCACCAATTTAGGGAACTTGCACCTCGGTGAGACAGTCAATCTGGAGAGGGCCCTGGCAGTGGGTGGTCGCCTCGGCGGACATTTCGTCCAGGGCCATGTTGATGGCACAGGAAGGATTCTTTCGATGACACCAGAGGACGAGTCGGTTCTAATGAAGATCTCCGCTTCATCGGAGGTAATGCACTATCTGGTCGAAAAGGGGTTCATCGCCGTGGACGGCGTCAGCCTCACCATTATCGAGCGAGATGCTACTTCTTTCAGCGTCTCACTGGTGACCTTTACCCGGCAAAATACCACGCTAGGAGGCAAACGGCTGGGCGATCCGGTGAACCTGGAAGTTGACATCATCGCCAAGTATGTGGAACGGTTGGCAGGCCGAGACAGGCCGGAAATCACCCCCGAATTTCTGGCGGAGCACGGCTTCATGTAGCTATGCTGCAACAGCACCATTGACTTCCTTGATGCTGCGTAATAAACTATTATTGAAAGTCTTAAGTTTAAAATGGCTGAAGGCTAATTTGGGAGGCTCATGATATGACACTAGCTACCATCCCAGAGGCAATTGAGGACCTGAAATCTGGGAAATTCGTCATCGTGGTTGATGATGAAGGGCGTGAGAACGAGGGAGATATTGTTGTCGCCGCGGAGAAAGTCACGCCGGAGGCGATCAATTTTATGGCTAAACATGCCCGGGGGCTGATCTGCGTGCCCATAAACGGTAAGAGGCTCGATGAACTTAAGATACCGTTGATGGTTCGGGAGAACACCGCGCCATTTGATAGCGCCTTCACCGTATCCGTTGAGGCGAGGTACAAGGTGACCACCGGCATTTCAGCCCGCGATCGGGCGACCACGGTGAAAGTGCTCATCGACCCCACCACCAGGCCCGATGATGTCGTGTGTCCTGGTCACATGTTTCCACTGCGCGCCAGGGAGGGTGGCGTTCTGGTGCGTGCGGGGCACACCGAGGCATCGGTGGACCTCGCCAGGCTGGCCGGCCTCTATCCCGCGGCGGTGATATGCGAAGTAATGAATGATGATGGCACCATGGCCCGCCTGCCAGACCTGGAGAGATTGGCAACCAAGTATGGATTTAAGATTGTCAGTGTGGCTCAACTGATTGCTTACCGGCGGCGGCACGACAAGTTGGTAAAACGGGTAGCAGAGGCCAGGCTGCCTACGGCGTATGGTGAATTCACTGCCATTGCTTATAATAGCGTTATCGACTCTGATGAGCACGTTGCCCTGGTCAAGGGTGAAGTTGACGGAGATGAACCGATATTAGTCCGGGTGCACAGCGAGTGCCTTACCGGCGATGTCTTCGGCAGCCTTCGTTGCGACTGCGGCGAGCAGATCCCTATGGCCATGGAGGCTATCGCGAGTGAGGGGAGGGGAGTTTTCCTCTATATGCGCCAGGAAGGTCGGGGCATCGGATTGCACAACAAGATCAAAGCCTACGCCCTTCAGGATGAGGGGATGGATACCGTGGAGGCTAACGAGGAGCTGGGCTTCCCGCCGGACCTTCGAGAGTATGGCATCGGCGCTCAGATTCTGGTTGACCTTGGGGTGCGCAACATGAGGCTACTCACTAACAACCCCAAGAAGGTTGTCGGTCTGGACGCCTACGGCTTGCGGGTAGTTGAGACCGTGCCTCTTGTGGCCCCGGCGACCCCAGAGAACATGCATTATCTGGAAACGAAGCGCGAGAAGCTGGGTCACCTGATCGATATCGGTTAAGAAACCTCATTAACCATCACACAAGGAGGGAGTTTTGGGCAAAAGATACGAAGGCATGCTGCTAGGAGAGGGCTTAAAGTTTGGTCTCGTTGTTTCCCGATTCAATGAATTCATCACCTCTAAGCTCCTGGAGGGGGCCCAGGATGCCCTTTGCCGTCACGGCGTCAGGGAAGAGGACATCGAGCTCGCCTGGACCCCGGGCTCCTTTGAGATTCCCCTGGTGGCCAAGAAGATGGCCGAGACGGGGAGGTACGACGCGGTTGTCTGTTTGGGCACAGTGATTCGCGGGGGAACACCGCACTTCGACTACATCGCCGCCGAGGTGAGCAAGGGTATCGCCAGCGTAGGACTGGAGGTGGGAATACCGCTGATCTTCGGAATCATCACCGCCGATACCCTGGACCAGGCCATTGAGCGGGCAGGGACAAAGATGGGGAATGCGGGCTTCAATGCCGCAATGAATGCCATAGAGATGGCTAACCTGCTCAAATCGCTCTGAGTAGGCTACGAGAATCCAATGGCCTCTCACGGCTAATCGGTGACTTTGTAGACCTTATCGCCGCGCCTGACTCGATCCGGCACTTTGATACCAATGGAATCCCCCGCTTTCCCTTTCTGCACATCTGCGTTATGAATCTGCATGGACTCGACGACGAGCTCAAGATCGGTGGTGTGCCCCTCGATATGGAGCTTATCCCCTACCTTGATAGACGCTGTCAGATCGATCCCTGCGACTACCGGCCTGGCAAAAAAGGTACTGACAATCCCGACTTCCACTTCTGCCATCTCTGGTTCCTCCTTATGCAATTAGCTCATCTCTCCTTATGAGAAAGTCTAGCATTTATTGGGTGCTGACGTCAAGTTATGGGGCGGCCACCCAATTTGACAAATAATCCCGTCTGTGCTATTATACCTAGGGGTATTGGTATGACTGATGAGAAAATGACCGGTACTGTAGAGACAATCGAGGCTGAGGCCGAGAGAGTGCTCGCCGCAGCCCGAGGCAAAGCCAGGGAAGTCCTCCTCAAGTCCCGAGAAGAAGCATCTAAGATCCTGTCATCAAGAGGCGATATGAGCCGGGTTCAGGAGGAATCCGAGGCCATTAAGCAGAGGGCTAGGGCAGAAGCGGAGAGAAGGGCAAGGGAGTATGATCAGGAGGCTTCCAAGATAAGAGCAAATGCTACTACCAGGATAGATGGGATTGTCAAAGAGATAGCCAGTATCGTAGCCGGGGAGAAGGCATGAACTTACCACTGCTACTCAACACACCGGAACCCATGGTGATGGTGAGAGTGGTAACCACAAGAGACCGTTCCGACGCAACTCTTAAGACCTTACACGAAGAGGGCGTCCTCCACGTTGAGCAGAGCGAGGAACTAAAGCCGGTTGAGAGGGCGGCTGTCGAGGGAGCGCGGAACAGGGTTAGCGAGTCGCTGAAATACATCAATGAAATCCTATCCTATATCCCCGAGAAAGAGAAAGTCTTCCTGAAGGAAGACCTCACCACCAGGTATCTCCGGCCGTTTGATGAAATCGAGAGCGACACCACATCGCTCTACGCCACTCTAACCGACCTCTACAAGAAAGCTACTGGGCTGGACCGGGAAATCAAGAGGCTGAGGGAGGATAATCGCTACCTTCGGCCACTTAGCGAAGCGTCCGAGGAAATCGACCTGAGCTTGGCCGACTTATCCTTCCGCGGCAATTACCTCTTCTCCAGGGTCTTCGTGTTACCACTCGAGCTTCACCGAGACTTTCTTGACCGGATTCGGCCCCATACCCTTCACACCGTAGTCGCCACTACAGAGAATGAGGCAGTCGTATATGTGATTGCCAGGGTTGAGGGAAAGAAGGTCATTGAAGATGCCGCCAGTGACCTGGGCTGCCGGACGCTTGAAATAGCCCCCGAAGACCTCACACTGAAACACTTCCTCGTGATAATTGAGAGCAGGATCCAGGGACTCGAGGAGCAACTAACGACGGTCACGCGAGAGCTTCAGTCCAAGACCAGGGAGCATCTGGCAGAGGTCGTTTTGCTGAAAGAGGTGCTGTCTGCGGAGAGTGAGCGACTTGCCATTCTGGAGAAGGCCTCGGAGGCAAAGTATGTCACTATGGTTGAGGGCTGGATTCCTGAAGCCAATGTTGAGTCGGCGATGCTGCATCTCAAGGAGGCGATTGATATCGTATTCGTCGACGTGCGCGCAGCGACCGAATCAGAGGAGCCCCCAGCGAAATTCAATAACCTCGGTCCGCTTCGTCCTTTTGAGGTGGTTGTAAAGCTCTTTGGTGTTCCTGGATACAGAGAATGGGACCCTACCCCGATTATTGCCTACACCTTTGCCATCTTCTTTGGGCTTATGCTCGGGGATGTGATCTACGGACTGGGACTCATACTGGCGGCGAGGTTTATTCTGCCTTCTTTCACCGACGATCCGGAATCCGATAACTTCAAATTATTCCAGCGCTTAATCTATACCAGCAGCGTGATCGCCCTTATCGTGGGCCTGCTGAGTGGGACCGCTCTGGGGGATTTTACTGGGCGGTTCCTTGGGATTTACGAGGGGGACTGGGCACTTGTGGGACCGTTCAGAGAGGTGATCATGAATCCCGTTTATTTCATAGTGGGTGCGCTGGTAATAGGTATTATTCATATAATCCTTGCTCACCTGCTCGGCTTTATCAGGGGAGCAAGGGAGCGGAGTAAAGGGATAATGCTAAGTCGAGCGGGCAGTTTATCTGTCATCATTTTTGGGATACCCTTTCTCCTTTACGGCATGATGGATTTTAGGGTTGTTCCCGTGGGTGAGGGGGTATACACCATATTCGGATACCTTGCTGCTGTGGGATTTGTGATGATTGTGGTTGCTGCCTTTGTGCTAATGAAGGGCCTGGGGGCCATCTTTTGGCTTCTTGATGTAACGGGAATACTGGGTGATATCATGTCCTATGCACGGTTGGCCGGTGTGGGTCTGGCTACCTTTTATCTGGCATACTCATTCAACATGCTGGGAGAAATGATCTATGGTGCTCTCTCCGGTATGTTGCCGGGTCTTCTGGGCGTTGCCATCGGCGGCATTGCAACGATAATTGTTCTACTCTTCGGGCACTCGCTCAACCTGGCTCTGAGTGGACTGGGGGCATTCATCCACTCGCTGAGGTTGTGCTTCGTGGAATTTATGTTCAAGTTCTATGAAGGGGGAGGAAGGCAATATGAGCCGTTTTGTCTGAAACCACGCACATTCATCGTTGTGGGGTAGATAGTTTTTAGAAAGGAGCGGTTAAAATGATAGATCCAGAATCCTTGGCGATTGTGGGTGGCGCGATAGCACTGGCGGGGGGTTTGGTAGGCTCATCCATTGGAATTGCCCAGGCGGCATCAGCCGGGGTGGCCGTCCTGGCCGATGAGCCGAAGGAGTTTAGGAATGTGCTAATGCTGGCAGCCCTGCCGATGACCCAGAGTTTCTACGGGCTGATAATCCTGATACTCACCCTGACAGTGGTGGCGCCAGGAATTGCGGAGATGCCTGAAACCGGCTTAGGTTTTGCGGCGTTAGGGGTCGGTCTCATCGCCGCCCTGGCGGAATGGTTCTCCGCAAAATACCAGGGATCGGTTTGTGCCTCAGGAATATCTCTGCTCCCCAAGACGAAAGGGCGAATACTCACCAATGCCATAGTGATGGCGGTGTATGTTGAGCTCCTCGGATTATTTGGGATGGTGTTCACCATAGTGGCCTGGGTTATGATGGGTGTTTTCTAGAGGTGTCGAATGATTACAGGAATGGAGAAGATCAACGAGGCCATCTTAAGCAAGGTGCAGGAGGAGGCCCGGGGTATCATTGCTGAGGCCGAGGAGAAAGCCAGAGAAGAGGTGGAGAAGGCCCGCAGGCTGCTCGAGGTCAGGCTTGAGGATGAGCGGCGCAAGCTGAGAGCCGAAGCGGAGGTCGAGGCTGCTCGAATCCTGGCTCAAGGCTTGATCAGAGCACGGCAGGAGTTGCTGAAAGCCAAGTCTGAGGTCATCGGTGAAATAACCCGCAGGGTGAAGGAGTCTCTTTCACGAGCCACAGGCAATGAGACGGCGCTGAGGGCATTGCTGAAGGAGGCCATCAGCGGTCTGGAGACCGACAAATCACAGATATATGTTGCGCCGAGAGATAAGAATATCGTGGAGACGATTGTAAGTAAGGACAGAGAACTTTCGGGCATGGTGACGGGGATCAGAGAGGCCGATTTGCTCGGAGGGGTTATCGCCGAGGATATTGAAGGGAAGATGAGGATCGATAACTCCTACGAGACCAGGCTTGAGATCCTGCTGCCGAAGATTCTGCCGCAGGTAAGTAAACAGCTTTTCTAGCAGAAAGGGGATATTCCATGTTGGCTGATCCCAGATATGCCTTTGCCACAGCATACCTGAAGGCTGGAGAAGCGAGAGTGGTAACTTCCGAACACCTGGAAGGGATGCTGAGAGCTTCCAATTTGCCCGAGGCGCTGGAGCTCATCCAGGATACGGATATCGGGAGCTATCTGAGGCAGCAGACCATCAACGAATTCGACGACTTTGATACCGCACTCTGGGAGTATCTTCAGGGGTACGCAGAGCATCTTGGAGGGCTTCGCATCCTCCCCGATGAGATGCGCTCAATGCTCAAGAAGCACCTTGTGAAGTACGACGTGCTGAATATCAAAGCCGCCCTCCAGGGCATTGCTGCACAAAAAAAGGCTCGCATGGTGCCGGTGGGGGTTATCTGCAGTCGCGGGTTACTCGACGAACTCTCCAACGTTGAAGATATCGAGAGCCTCATCGAGATATTGAGAAGGTGCGGGTTGGAAAGATACGCCGATGTGTTGAGCCTGGCAGAGACCGTAGACGTCAAGTCGAGGCTCACTCTCGAATCCCGGCTCGACGGCGCCTACTATCAAGATATGTTAGCTGCGGCCGGCGACTTGAGAGAAGGACATGTGTTGAGCAGTGCCCTTGGTTTCATAATTGACCTGCTGAACCTGCAGATGGTCTTAAGATCCGTAGCGAGGGGATCAGGTCACGAGGTAATGGAATACACCCTCAGTGGTGGCTGCATGCTCTCTGCTGAAATCATCAGCGAGTTGCTTTCACTCAAGCTGCCGGATATTCCGAGCAGGCTGGAGGATACCTTCTACTATCAGGTGGGACAAGAGGTTGTGGTGAACTATGAAAAGACACATAGCCTTACGGCTATCGAAGAGGTCATAGATAAGCACAGATTTCAGTTGCTCAAGGGTACCCTCGGCACAAGGGTAATGATGTCATCTTTGCTGATATCGTGGTACCTGATCCTCAAGGAGATGGAGTTGCGGAATTTGAGACTGGTCGCCAAATCCCTCCTCGATAACATATCACTGGACGGGGCCAAGAGCCTTCTGGTGGGGCCATCATGACGCGCCTCCAACATCTGACCATCGCTGCTATCGGGGATGAGGACCTGGTAAACGGAATGAGGCTCGTCGGCATCGGCCGCTATTGTCTGATAGAAGGTAACAGCGATGTTCGTACCGACGTTAGAAGAGGCCTGACCGAACTGGTAAGAGATCCGGAGATCGGCATAATCATTATTCTGGAGGAGTATACCGAGCATGCCGATGATCTAATTGCCGGTGTCAGAGGTGAGAAAAGTATGACCCCGGTGATCGTCGAAGTGCCGTCCAAGTACGGAACCAAGCACGAAGACATCGGGGCGCTCTATAGGGCATACATCAAACACTTCATCGGGTTCGAGATGGAAATCTAGGCAATCAATAGAAAGTAATTGGTAAATGGTAATTAGTAATTAGTGGTACGGGATACGGGGTACCACCAGTCACCAATCACTAATTGCCAAACAAGTAGGGGGCTAAGAGTATGGGTAAGATATGGAGAATTTCCGGTCCGGTAGTCATCGCCGAGGGTATGAGAGGCTCGCAGGTCTATGAGGTGGTCCACATTGGCGAGGAAGAGCTCATCGGTGAGGTCATCGGGCTTGACGGAGACCGGGCAACCATCCAGGCCCACGAGGATACCCTGGGATTACGGGTGGGCGAGCGAATTGAGGGAACGGGCAAGATCCTGACCGCCGAGTTGGGTCCCGGGATTATGGCCTCCATCTACGATGGTTTGCAGAAATCGCTGACCAGTTTGATGAGCGGTGGTGAACTGTTCCTCAAACGTGGCGCCAAGGCATTTGCCCTCCCCAGGGACAAGAAGTGGCATTTCACACCCCGGGTCAAGGTTGGCGACACTCTCGATGAAGGCCACATTATAGGCGTTGTTCCCGAGACCGAACTGGTGGAACACCGTATAATGGTTCCTCCCGGAACCAGGGGTACACTAAAGAGAATCGTTGGAGAAGGGGAATACACCATCGAGGAGCCGATCGCCTGGGTCGAGCAGGGCGGGGTGCAAAAGGAGCTTACCCTCAAGCAAGAGTGGCCGGTGAGAAAGCCCCGACCATACAAGAACAGGTTCGATCCCTCCGGGCTCCTTGTCACCGGCATGCGGATCATGGATTATATGTTCCCTCTGGCTCTGGGTGGCAAGGCCTGTGTGCCAGGAGGATTTGGTACGGGCAAAACCGTTGCCTTGCAGCAGTTGGTCAGATGGGCGCAGACCGATATCAATATCTATGTCGGCTGCGGGGAGCGTGGCAATGAGATGGCCGATGTGCTCCACAGTTTCACCAGGCTCCGGGAACCGAAGACCGGGCGCCTCCTTATGGAAAAGGAGGTCTTCATCGCCAACACCTCCAATATGCCGGTTATCGCTCGCGAGGTGAGCGTCTTTATCGGCATTACCCTCGCCGAATACTTCAGGGATATGGGATATGACATCCTTCTGGTGGCCGATTCGACATCGCGCTGGGCCGAGGCCATGCGAGAATTAGGCGGCCGGCTGGAGGAGATGCCCGGCGAGGAAGGCTTCCCGCCATACCTGGGTTCCCGCCTGGCCAGCTTTTATGAGCGGGCAGGGATGGTGGAGTGTCTGGGCTCACCGCAAAGGAAGGGCTCGTTAACAGTGGTGGGCGCAGTCAGCCCTCCCGGGGCCGACTTCAGTGAGCCGGTGACCCAAAACACGCTTCGCATAATCGAAGCCCTTTATTCTCTGGATGTCGCCCTGGCCAACCGGAGGCACTTCCCCACCATCAATTGGCTTGCGAGCTACAGTCTCTATGCTGAGAACACCAGGGAATGGTGGAGCGAGATCGCCCCCGATTGGGCGGATATCAGGGCGTCGGCATTGAAGGTATTGCAGCAGGAGGCTCAGCTCGAGGAGATCGTCCGACTCGTGGGGCCGGAGGCCTTGCCGGAGAACGATAAGCTCCTTCTCTTGTGTGCCAGGATGATTCGCGAGGACTTCCTGGCACAAAGCGCCTACCATGAGATAGACACCTATTGCCTGCCAAAGCGAGCTCACCTGATGCTCCAGACGATAATGAAATTCTATGAGCTGGCCGGGGCGATGGTTAACTCCGGGATACCTGTCAGCGAGATCCGCTCCTCACCGATGGTGCCTCGAATTTCAAGGATGAAGGACATACCGAGCGAGGAATTCGAGGATCGCATCGCTGAGCTATGGACCGAGATGGATGCGAGTCTGGTGGGGGGTTGAAGCAGGAGTGAGGAGGGGCTTAAACAAAAGAGGATCTCTCCATGATCTCGGTGTGCTCTGTGGATGAATAGTTACGAGGGGGATTTAATGGAATACTCAGCACTATACATAAAAGAAGCGCAGGCAATTGAGAAGGTCAAAGGCTCGCTGCTGGTGACACGGAGTGTCCCGGGGATAAAATTTGAGGAAATCGTTGATGTCCAGCTCCACAGCGGAGAACTGAAGCTCGGCAAAGCGATAGACATCAGTGGTGAAATCAGCATAATCCAGGTCTTCGGCGGGGTCAGCGAGGTTGACCTGGTGGGAAGTCGAGTCAGGTGCAAGGGCGAGACCCTGAAATTGCCCGTCTCTATCGATATTCTGGGCCGCATCTTCAACGGGATGGGAGAACCGATCGATGGTAACCCTCCTATCATTCCCGATGATTACCTGGACATCAATGGGGAGCCAATCAACCCGGCGGCGCGCATGCCACCGGCGGAGTTTATCGAGACCGGCATCTCCGCTATCGATGGCCTGAATGCCCTGGTCAGGGGGCAGAAGCTGCCGCTGTTCAGCGGGGCCGGACTGCCACATAACCGGATCGCCGCCCAGATCATCCGCCAGGCAGCAGTCAAGGGCAAGGAAGAGAGATTCGCCATAGTCTTCGGTGCCCTCGGCGTGAGCTACGACGAAGCCTCGTTTTTCATGAGAAATCTGGAAGAGACCGGCGCACTGGAAAGGAGCGTGGCCTTTATCAATACCGCGTCCGACCCGGTGATCGAACGCATTTCCACGCCGAGGTTAGCACTCACCGCGGCGGAATATCTGGCATGGCAGCACGACATGCATGTGCTGGTTATCCTTACCGACATGACCAATTACTGCGAGGCTCTGCGTGAGCTCTCCGCCATGAGGGAGGAGATTCCCAGTCGCCGAGGATATCCCGGTTACATGTACACCGATCTCGCCACGATGTATGAGCGCGCCGGGAGAATCAGCGGCAAGGAGGGCTCGGTGACCATCATACCCATCCTGACCATGCCCGATGATGACATTACCCACCCGATCCCCGACCTCACTGGATACATCACCGAGGGACAGATCGTGCTCTCGCGTGAGTTTGACCGCAAGGGAATCTATCCCCCGATCGACGTGTTCCTCTCCCTTTCCCGAATGATGAAGGAAGGGATCGGTCCCGGCCAGACCAGAGAGGACCACAATAATGTCTTTATGCAGTCGTATGCGGCCTATGCTGAGGGTTGCTACCTGCGGGAGATATCAACCATCATCGGTGCCGAAGGCTTAAGCGACAGGGATAAGGTATACCTCAACAATGCCGATGCCTTCGAGACGACATTCATCGCGCAGGGCGAGACTGAGAAACGGACGGTGGAGCAAACCCTGGATATCGGCTGGCAACTCTTCGCCAACCTGGCCGAAGAGGACCTGAAGCTCATCAGCGAGGAATTCATCAAGAAGTATCACCCGAAGTACCGCGGGAAATAACCAATGCCACAGTTAATCAGGGTCAGGCCAACCAAGATTGAACTGGTGCGGTTGAAGCGCCGGCTTTCGCTGGCCAAGCGCGTGCAGAAGATAGTCAAGGACCGGCTCTCGATTCTGACCATGGAATTCCTGCAGGTGGCCAGAGAGAGTGTGGCGAAGAAAAGGTCTCTCATCGAGGAGTTCGCCATGGCCTACCGGTCGCAGACGGTTGCCGCCGGATATCACGGATATATCGCGTTAGAGAAGGAGTTCGCCGCTTCTGAAGCTGATGTAAGGGTCGCCACCGGATCGAGGAATATCGCCGGAGTGAGAGCCCCAGTGTTCGAGCTGAAGGAGGGCAAGACTGGAGCGTCACCGGGGTTCAGCCTGATTGACACCTCGTCCGCCGTTGATCAGGCGGCGGAATCGTTCCGGAAGTGCCTTGAAGTCATTATCGAGTTGGCCGAGCTTCAGCGGAGCCTCGAACTGCTGGGAATGGAGATCAAACGGGCAAAACGGGTGAGTAATGCCCTCGAATATGTGGTTATCCCCAACCTGCAGGTGACGATAAAGCACCTCAATATGAAGTTTGAGGAGAGGGAGCGGGAGGAGAAGTCGCGGCTCAAACGAGTTAAGGTCCTCCTGCAGTGAGACCAGCCATGGCAGAGGAAATGCTCTATGAGAAGGCGCTCCAGCGGTATTTGAGCGACGAGCTGAAGGTAGTCAATGCCCATCTGCCATGGCAATGCAAGCCACTTTCGGAGCTTCTAGGCGAAGAACACCCTCACGTAGTGTGTAATGACGGAAGTGTGCAGTCCTTCAAGCGGAGGGAGCTGGCCTACCTTGCCGGGCTGCTGAATGAGGAGGAATGCCAGAGGTTGCTGCTCCCCATGCTCATTGAGGTTCTCCCCGACCAGGGCGAGGCAATTGTGCCAAGCCATGAAGGGATCGAGGAGAAGATCATTGCCCACATTCTGGAAATGCCCCTTGTCAGGACGGAGAGAGGGATCAGGATATATCGCCCCCAGCTCAACGCAGTGCGCCAGGTGCTCAAGACAACCACACAGTATGTTTTCTCCTCAGCGGCAACCTGAGCCGCTGGAGTTACGAGAAAATATTCGGCTAAACTGTACTGCAAATATTGAAGAGATAGATGGATTATAATTGCAGGATAAAAAACCCATCTGATATCGCTACGC
>JALPXT010000034.1 GCA_023271485.1 Dehalococcoidia bacterium
GCGCTGTCTGGAGAAGGAAAAGGAAAGGCGCTACCAGAGCATAGAAGAGCTCCATAATCACTTGGCAGACGTTCTGGAAATAGAACACAAACAAAAGGTGAAGATAACCATAGAACGACTGGAGAGAATAACGCTCTATTGCGAGATGTCGGATATGCTCTTACGACAGGCATATACCAGCTCGGAACATCGTGAGACGCGCTTGAGTGCGGTCGAGAAATGTATTGATCACCTGAATTCCTTAAAAACGACAGTGAAATCTACTGAGACACAGGATTTGATCGACCAGCAAATCGGTGTCCTTAATCATTGCATTAAGCATCGTGATCCAACATTAGAACCCCGTAGATTAAACGATATGGATAGAATTATCCGCAAAGCGAGGACAGAAGGATGAAGATAGCATCTCTTACTGACAGCGGGAAGAGAGCAAATAACGAGGATAGCCTTGCGGTAACGCGCTTCGGCGACATTTACCTCCTTGCCGTTGCCGACGGTCTGGGCGGGCACAGCGCCGGCGAGATTGCCAGTGGGCTGGCAGTGATAGAGCTGGAAGAGGCGGTGAAGAAAGGATTTAGCGAGGGGATTACTGACTTCAGGATGCTGCTTCAGCAGGCTTTTGAGAAGACAAATAGGGAGATATACAGTTTAGCCCGGGAAAATCCAGACTATAGTAATATGGGCACAACGCTGGTGGCTGCCTTGATTGAAGAAGAAAGATGTGTGATCGCAAATATAGGCGACAGCAGGGCTTATCTGATAGGAGAGGAGATAAAGCAGCAGACCAAGGACCATTCCTTCGTTCAAGAACTGGTGGATAGAGGTATTATCTCAGAAGAGGAGGCGTTTGATCATCCGGAAAAGAATATCATTACCAGGGTGATGGGAACGGATGCCGATATAAAACCTGACCTCTACGAGATCCGGATTTGTGGTCAATATCTGTTGTTGTGCTCTGATGGATTGACAGATTCCTTACGGGGTGAAGAAATAAGGCGGATCATAATAAGTTCAAAAGACCTCGATGAAGCCTGCGAGAAGCTCATAAACTCTGCGAAAGAAACGAACGGAAGGGACAATATAACTGTAATCGTAGCTACTCAGGTGGATAGGCTGAAGGCTGAAGGTTGAAGGTAGGGGTGGAGCGGGGGACTCTAGACTCTAGACTCTAGACTCTAGACTATGCAGAACCGTGAACCGTGAACCGTAAACCCGTCAAAGGAGTGAAAGAATGGGCATATTGAAAAAGTTGAAGGGAAAATCAAGGGAAGAGAAGGAGATCGAGAGGGAGATAAGGTACAGGAAGGCGAAAGCAAGGGTTAAAGGCTACATCTCGAAGCTGATGGACCTGCAAAAGACGATATACGATCAGGGAAGGCAGGCGGCTAGACTAAATGAAGAGAAGTTTTTGAAGAGGCAGGCTGCCAAATATCTGGTCTTGCAGGAACGGATAAGAAAGGGACAGCGGATGCTCCTGCTGATGGACGAGGCCAGACTTCAACGGGAGATGGTCAAGATCTCCGGGGATTTTGTAACCTTTGCTAAGGACATAAGCGAGTCCATTATCGAAGGCCCAGATGTAGAAAAGATCGCCGGCATGCAGGTGGAATTTGAGAAGGCGATGGCACAGGCAGAGGGCATCGACGAGGCGTTGTCCACTACTTTAGACATGGCCAGCGAGGGTATCTTGAGTGCCGAAGGTTTCTCTGATAGAGACATCAACGAAATTGTAAAAACGATGGAAGGGGAGGCAGAGACTGAGGAAAAGGGCCTGGATGAGAGGATTTCCAGGGGTATCAAGGAAGTCGAGGACATGATGCGGAAGGGGTAGGCGATGAGCATTGACGTATTTCTTCAAAAAGCCGAAGAATATATCGCCGAGGCAATGAAGGCGGAAGCGCAAAGCGAGTTGCGAAAAGCCAGAGACTATTACCTGCAGGCGAGCAGACAACTCTTTAATGCGTCTTCCGAATCGCAGGGGAGGGTGAAGTTGATAAGGGTTGAAAACGCCCAGAAACTCCTGGAGAAGGCAAAGTCTATCACTCTTAAGGAAAAGGAGGCTGCTGCGGGAAGGGGAGAAGGTGCGGAATTCATCTTGCAGGAACGACCTGCCGTAACCTTCGACGACGTGGCAGGACTGGAGAATATAAAAGAGGAGATCAAGAACAAAATAATCTATCCTTTTCTATATCCTGAAGAGGCGAAGAGGTTTGGGATCAGATCCGGGGGAGGAATCTTGCTCTACGGTCCCCCCGGCACAGGCAAGACTTACATCGCAAAGGCGGTTGCCAATGAAGTGGATGCGGTATTCTTCAGCATAAAGCCGAGCGAAATTATGAGCAAGTGGGTCGGGGAGAGTGAGCAGAATATAGCGAAGCTGTTTTCTTCGGCGAGGAGTCAGAAGAGAGCGGTGATTTTTATTGACGAGGTTGAAGCACTGATTCCGAAGAGGAAGGATTCAGGGTCTACGGTGATGCAGCGGGTTGTTCCCCAGATTTTGGCGGAGATGGAGGGGATGGAGTCGAAAAATGAGAACCTCCTCTTCATCGGGGCGACGAACGAGCCATGGAGCATTGACCATGCCGCCCTCAGACCGGGAAGATTTGACGAGAATATCTATGTTCCTCCCCCCGATTGTCAGGCGAGGAAAAAGATTTTTGAATTGAATCTCCGGGGAAAGCCGCTGGCAGAGGATATTGATTTCGATAACCTGGCACAGATGACCGAGGGTCATAGCGGCGCCGACATAAGGCAGATCTGCCTTAGAGCCTCGCTGATCCCGTTTAGAGAGAATATCCAGACCGGCATTGCAAGGGATGTGGAAATGAAAGACTTAGCGGAGGTGATCCACAAGACGGGACCTTCCATTGACCAAAAAATGGTGGAAAAATATGGGAGGTTCAAGTTTTCGTGAATAGCGCCAAAGCCGGGATATCCCCGTAGCGGACCAAACCTGCCAGAGATCTAGCCGCCCTCTCCGGCGTAGCATAAACCGGAATGCCGCTCTCCTCCAGCTCGACCCTTTCCTCCCAGATTCCCAGCGGTGCCGGGAAGCAGGTCAGGATCGGCTTCCGGCGAGTCTCGATCTCCTCCTTCAACACTGCAGCGAGCGCTCTAATTACGGGCTCGTTGGCTGAGGCATAGGCAGAGAGAAACAAGAGGGCATCAACGTTCGGGTCAGCCAGGACGACTTGAACGAGGCGCTTGCTTCTTTCCCAGTCATACCAGGCAGGGCCAAAGTCGATCGGGTTGGCGCGGTGGGATAGAGGTGGCAACAGCTCGTGGATTCTCTCCATCGTCTCGGCGTTGAATCTTGCCAGAGCCAGGCCTTCAGCCTCGCACAAATCGCCGGCAACCATGCCCAGGCCAGCCTGCGCCGAGAGTATAGCTGTCCGGTTGCCCCGGGGAGGAAAAGAGAGCGAGAGAGCCTTAGCCATATCCAGCAATTCCTCGAAATCGCTCGCCAACAGGATGCCGGCCTGCCTGAAAGCGGCGAGATAGACCTCGTGCTTTCCCGCCAGGGAACCGGTATGAGAATAAGCCGCTCTGTCCGCAGTGGTCGTCTTTCCTGACTTGAAGGCTACTATGGGCTTTTGGGGCGCCACTCGCCGGGCAACCTCGATAAGCCTGCGAGCATCATCTATCCCCTCGATATACATCAGGATCACCCGGGTCTCCGGGTCCGCCGCCAGGTACTCCAGCATGTCGGCAAAATCAAGATTGCACCGGTTGCCCAGGCCCACAATCTTGGAGAAACCTATCACCCTCTCCGATTCCATCAGCAAGGGGGAGAGAAGATGGCATACCCCGCCGCTCTGACTTATGAGGCTTATGTTGCCCCTTCGGGTGGCGAGGAATTCCGGGGTAAAGGAGGCATTCAGATGGACCGAGAGATTGACAAATCCAAATGTGTTGGGACCGATCACCCTGATTCCACTCTTGACGGCTAGCGAAGCTATCTCATCCTGAAGCTCGGCCCTCGCCGGATCTTCCGCTTCCCTGAATCCACCAGTCATAAGGACAATGCCCTTTATCCCCTTCCGGGCACAGTCCTCTATTGCTGAAGGAACCGCAGAGGCCGGCACAATCACGATAGCCAGGTCGATTTCCTGATGTACCTCTCTCAGCGAGGGATAGGCCGGAAATCCCCAGATCTGCGAAGAGCGCGGATTTATGGGATATATGGATTGAAGCCCGCTCTCTTTCAGGCTCTTCATGCAGTGATAGCCCAGCTTAGCGGGATTATCTGAGGCTCCTATCACGGCGATGCTTCGGGGATTAAAGATGGGCTCCAGTTCGTCTATTATACTTGCCATCACCGGTTTTTCCAGACCGGCTTGCGCTTTTCGATGAAAGAGGTCAGTCCCTCGACGGCGTCCTCAGACTCCATGATCTTGTCTCCATTTTATAACTCCATTTTATAATAGGTTGCTTCCCGATTTCCCTCGGGCATCTCGCCGTGGTCGGCGATATATTGCGGCACGCCATCACGCTGATCTGCTAATAGACCAAGGCCTCCACTTCCTCCAGTATCTGGCGATGAGTGAAATGGCTTAAGCTCATCGCCCCTGAAGGGCAGGTGACGGCACAGGCACCGCAACCCTTACACAGAGCCTGATTGACCACCGTCACTCTCCGAAGCTTGTCAATCGAGGGCGCACTATAGGAGCATATCTTCTCACACAGACCGCAGCCGGCGCAGACCTCCTCGTCCACCGAGGCAACGATGGGCTCGATCTCCACCTTGCCCCGCGCCAGCAGACTCAACACATCGGAAGCCGCCGCCTTAGCTTGAGCCACCGTGTCCGGGATGTCCCGCGGGCCTTCGCAGCACCCGGCAATGAACAGCCCCTCGGTCATGGTCGCTATTGGGGCAAGCTTGACATGCCTCTCCAGGAAGAATCCATCCGCTCTCTGCCCGATGGAGAAGAGCCGGGCCATCTCCCCCGTGTTCGCCCTCGGCTCCAGCGCAGTGCAAAGAATCACCATCTCCACCGGCACCCGCATGAAACTGCCCAGCAGCGTATCTTCCACGCAGACGATCAGCTTCCCTTCCTCCTCCTCGTTCAAAGCCTGGTCGGTTACCCGCGACGCTTTCCCCCGGATAAAGTTCACCCCGTCCTCGGTCCCCACACGCTCGTAAAATTCCTCGTACCCCTCCCCAAAACATCGCATGTCAATGTACAGTTGATATACTTCGGCATCGGTCTTCTCCCTGATCAGATGCGCAAATTTCAAAGCATACATGCAGCAAACCCGGGAGCAGTATTCGTGAAAGTTCTTATCCCGGCTGCCCACACAATGAATAATGGCTACACTCCGGGGTGGCCGGCCATTCTTGAGCAGTATCTGCCCCGCCGTCGGCCCGGCAGCATTTGAGAGCCGCTCAAATTCCAACCCGGTGATGACGTTCTCATACCTTCCATATCCGTACTCTGGAATACCCGAGGGATCGAACTGATCGTAACCAGTGGCCAGGATGATGCTCCCCACCTCCACCTGGATAGTTTCATCCTTCATCTCATAATTGATCGCTCCGGGCTCACACCGCCTCTCGCACTCCCGGCACTCGATACATCCCTCTATCTGCCCTGCAAGACACCGTGAAGCTTCCCCAACTGCCTCCGACTCAGTATACCCCAGGGCCACCTCTCGGAAGTCAGCAACCCTCTCTTTTACCGGTTCCTCCCCCATCTCCACCCGCTTCTCCGCTGGAAACTGTTCCTTTAATGACTTGACCTCCTCCTCGGAGAGCCTCTCCGGCTTACCCTCCTCTTCCTCAACCTCCATCGGCTCGCCATTCAGATAGCGGCCTATCGAACGCGCCGCCCTCTTCCCCGCAGCGATGGCATCGATGGCAAAGGCAGGTCCGGTCACCACGTCCCCCCCGGCAAATACCCCTTCGATGCTCGTCGCCCCGGTACGGGCATCGATCGCTATCGTGCCCGTCTTCCCCAGTGATATCCCGAGTTCCCGGACGAATCCGGTCTCCGGCACCTGTCCCAGAGCAGCTATCACCGTATCCACACCCATCCTGAACTCCGACCCCTCAATGGGGACCGGACGGGCCCGGCCACTGGCATCCGGCTCCCCGAGCTTCATCCTGATGCACTCTATCCCCGTGAGTCTCCCGTCCTCAGAGAGAAATCGCACCGGTGCCGTCAGAAAATCTATCCCTATCCCTTCCTCCTCCACCGCAGTTACCTCTTCGCTTGAGGCCGGCATCTCGGCCCGGGAGCGACGGTAGATGATCCTCACCTCCTCCCCTCCAAGGCGCCTGGCCGTCCGAGCGCAGTCAACAGCCGTATTGCCTCCCCCAACCACCGCCACCCGACCGAGTACCGAGTGCTGAGTGCTGAGTGCTGAGTCCCCACCCCCCACCTCGGAACTCGGAACTCGAAACTCGGAAAGGTTTACCTCACGCAGGAACCTGATCCCCTCCATCACCCCGGGGAGATCCTCTCCCTCCACCCCTAACCTCATCCCCCCCTGTGCACCGGCGGAGATGAAGACCGCCTGGTATTCATTTCTTACCTCGGCAAGGGAGATGTCCTTTCCCACCTCAACCCCCGTTCTTATCTCCACCCCCAGCCTGCGGATGTAATCTATCTCCTGGCGAAGAAGCTCCCGGGGAAGACGATACTCCGGGATGGCATAGCGAAGCATGCCCCCGGGTTCGGGCAGGGCTTCAAAGATGGTCACTCCATGCCCCTGCAGGGCAAGATCATTGGCCGCCGCCAGCCCCCCGGGACCTGATCCGATAACCGCCACCCTTTTGCCCGTCGCCGTGATTTGGGGGACTTCAAGCTTAGCGATATCCACCTGATCGGTGGCAAATCTCTTAAGATCGCAAACAGCCAGATGCTCGTCGATCTGCCCCCGGTTGCAGGCCTCCTGGCAGGGGGCATAGCAAACCCGGCCGCAAACCGCCGGAAGCGGATTGGTTGCCCTTATAAGCTCATATGATTCCTTAAACTTCCCTTCAGCAATCAGCTTGATGTAACCCAGTACATTGGTCGAGATCGGGCAGGCATCCACGCAGGCAGCCTTGCAGAGTCGCTCCTCGCGCTTATCTATCACCGGTTTGTTGGGCACCGCCTGCGGAAAGGGCACGTAGATCGCCTTGCGCTCCCCCAGACCCAGATCGAACTCGTTTCCCATCACCACCGGACATCCCGCGAAACACAGGCCACACCCATTACACTTGCTATCATCGACATACTTCGATTTCCTCTTTATCTTGACGGTGAAATTGCCGATGTAGCCCGCTACCTCCGTTACCTCACTGTAGGTCAGCAGCTCAATGTTCGGGTGTGAGCCCGCATCGCTCATCTTCGGGGTGGTGATGCACGCCGAGCAGTCAAGCGTGGGGAAGGTCTTGTCCAGTTGTATCATGTGCCCCCCAATCGAGGGCTCCTGCTCCACCAGGTAGACCTTATAACCGGCAATGGCGATATCTAAGGCCGCCTGTATCCCTGCAATGCCTCCACCAACAACCAGCGTGTTCGGGTTAATGGGAACCTCCATCGTCTGTAGAGGTTCCTGATAATGCCCCCGCAGTACCGCCGCCCGTACAAGTGCCTTCGCCTTCTCCGTGGCTCCATCCTTATGCACCCAACTGCAATGCTCGCGGATGTTGGCCATCTTGAAGAGATAGGGGTTCAAACCCGCCTCCTGGCAGACACGGCGGAAGGTGCGCTCATGGAGCATCGGCGAGCAGGAGGCCACCACTACCCGATTAAGGCCCTGCTCCTTGATATCCTTCATGATCAGCTCCTGCCCCGGATCAGAGCACATGAACATATAATCACGGGCCACCACCACGTCACGAAGGGATGCGGCATCTCCCGCTACCTCCCCCGGATTTACCGTGGCGGCGATGTTCAGCCCGCAGTGGCAGATGTAAACTCCGGTTCTTGTCTCCATATCGACCCCCTAAACTCTAAAGTCTTGCGCAAAATGGAAAACTTTTTGGTTCTGGCTCGTCCAGGTTAGGGACAGTCTATCTACCTTTGGAAATGTCTGAACATCAGAACTTTGCCACCAGCCTGGCGTAGGTTTCGGCCAGAGCTTCGGGCAGAACCCTCGTATGGGATATAACCGGCATGAAGTTGGTGTCCCCTTCCCATCGCGGCACGATATGAGTATGAATGTGATCCTCGACTCCAGCGCCGGCGACCTTGCCCAGGTTTATCCCGATATTGAAGCCGGAGGGGCTCGCCGTCTCTCTGAGCACCGAAACACACCGGCCTACCAGTCGAAAATGCTCCAGCAGTTCTTCGTCGTTCAGTTCCTCCAACCTCGCCACATGCCTGTACGGCGCCACCATGAGATGCCCCGGATTATAGGGATAGATGTTCAACATGCAAAAATTTCTCTCACCCCGATGGAGAATGTAATTCTGCGCATCCGTACCCTGTTTCGGTTTTTCACAGAAGATACACCCCCTTTCCTCTTCGCCCAGAATGTATTCCATCCTCCACGGTGCCCATAGATGTTCCATTTTCAATCCCTTTTCTTAAAGTTGTCAGCCGTCAGCTTTCAGATTGCCCTTCACTTATTCTAACACAACGTCTCGCTCCTATCCACAACCTGCACGCTCGCGGCGTTTCTTAACACCTGTTTATCAACTTGTCTCACAATTGCAGTCTTAAGAACTTGACAAAACGTTTCTAAAGCTGTACAATACACCTGGAGGTCGCAAATTGGCTGGGAAGGATTTCTATCAGATTCTGGGGATAAACCGGGGAGCCTCCGATAAGGAGATAAAGCAGGCTTATCGCAAGCTCGCTCGGAAGTATCACCCCGATGTCAACCCGGGAGATAAGTCAGCCGAGGCCAGGTTCAAGGAGATAAACCAGGCCTACGAGGTGCTCTCCGATCCGGATAAACGCCACAAATACGATCAGTTCGGTGGCAAGTGGCAGTTCGCGGAGCAATTCGCCGGGGCCGGCGCACAGCCCTACGCTGATTTCAGGCGGGGCGGTACCGTTTTTGAGTTCGGCGACCTCGGCGACGGGGGTCTGGGCAGCATCTTCGAGAGCCTGTTTCGCGACCATACCTTCGATCGCACAACTCACACCCGAGGCCGAACTCGTAGAAAACAGGCATTGGAGCAACCGGTTGAGTTGTCCCTCGAAGAGGCCTATTCCGGCACAGTGCGAACCGTCGAGGTAGATGACCGCCGGTTGGAGGTCAAGATTCCCCCGGGGGTCAACGATGGTTCAAGGATACGGGTGGCAGCAGGAGATGGTGAACAGGGCGGGGACATCTATCTGGTGATCTCGGTTAAACCGCACCAGCACTTCGAGAGAAAGGGGAATGACCTCCACGTTGAAGTGCCCGTTCCCCTAACTGATACCATTCTTGGAAGCGAGATAGAGGTTCCGACACCGAAGGGAAAGCTGGCACTCAAGATCCCGCCCGAAACACAGAACGGGAAGGTCTTCCGCCTGGCCAGGCAGGGCATGCCGCATCTGGGCAATTCAGGCAAGGGCGATCTCTTTGCCAGGGTTCGGGTAGTCTTGCCAACAAATCTAACGGAAAGGGAGAAAGATCTCTTCAAGGAGTTGAGGTCTTTGCGCCAGTAATTATGAACTGGAAGGATACCGAGCCTCGCTATATGATAAACGTAGCGGCTAGAATTGTCGGAGTACATACACACACGCTGCGATACTACGAACGACTGGGGATAATCCAACCCAAACGTTCCCCTGGAAATCAACGGCTTTACTCCACAAGGGATATCGAAAAACTTCAGCAGATAAGGACACTGGCTGATAACCTTGGTGTCAATCTGGCTGGAGTCGAGGTAATACTCCGGCTCACCCAGCGGATGACCGAGATGGAGAAGCAAATACAGGCAATGGAATCAGAGATAAGGAGACTGAGTAAATAACATGATTACCCCAGAGAAATTCACGGAGCAGGCTCAGGAGGTGCTGGCGGCGTCGCAGGAGCTGGTGCGAAAGCTTCGCCACAGCCAGTGGGATGTGGAACATATACTCCTGGCACTGCTAACTCGTGAGGCCGGTTTAACCGGCGAGATACTGACAAAACTGGGCATAGATCCCCATAAGGTGCGCCAGAGGGTGCAGCAAATTCTCGATCAAAGTCCGAAGATGGCCTATGAAAGCACTCAGGTTTATGCCACTCCTCGCATCGTGCAACTGTTCGAGAGCGCCGCTGCCGAGGCCGACCGGCTGAAAGATGAGTACGTCAGCACCGAACATCTTCTCATAGCTATGATCGGCGAAAGGGGAGGCCAGGCAGCGCAAATTCTGCAGAGCTTTGGCGTAGATCAAGAGAAGATATACCGGGTGCTGCAGGATATTCGCGGTGGACAGCGGATCACTGACTCACGACCGGAGAGCAAGTATCGAGCCCTGGAGAAGTACAGCCGCGACCTCACCATGCTGGCGCGGGAAGGGAAGCTGGATCCGGTTATCGGGCGCGACGAAGAAATAAAGCGAGTGATGCAGGTGCTGATCCGCCGCACCAAGAACAACCCGGTCATTATTGGTGACGTCGGCGTCGGGAAGACCGCCATAGCTGAGGGGCTGGCCCAAAAGGTCGCCGCCGATGATGTTCCGGAGTCGCTGAGGGGACGGCGAGTTACTGCCCTGGATATGGGTGCCCTGGTGGCCGGAAGCAAGTTCAGAGGCGAATTTGAGGAGCGGCTCAAAGCGGTAATGGATGAGGTGCGCCAGGCTCAGGGAGAGATCATTTTGTTCATTGATGAGCTGCACACCGTCGTCGGTGCCGGAGCGGCGGAAGGAGCGATCGATGCCTCCAACATGATGAAGCCGGCTCTGGCTCGAGGGGAACTGCAATGTATCGGAGCTACTACCCTCGACGAATACCGCAAGTACGTAGAAAAGGATGCCGCCCTGGAGAGACGGTTCCAGCCGGTGTTTCTGGAAGAGCCCAGCGTGGATATCACCATAGAAATGATGCAGGGCCTGCGTCCCAAATATGAGGCTCACCACAAGATCGAGATCACCGATGCCGCCCTGAGGGCCGCCGCCCAACTGAGTGATCGCTATGTGGCAGACAGGTTCCTTCCCGATAAGGCGATAGACCTCATCGATGAGTCCGCGGCCAAGCTTCGCATCGACTCCGAAAGTTATCCCCCTGAAATCAAGGAGCTGGGTCAGCGACTGAGACACCTGGCCGACGAGGAAGAGGCGGCCTCACAGCGCCGCGACTACGAGCGAGCTGCCAATCTCAAAGCTGAGCGATTACAGGTCGAGGCGAAATACCAGGAGCTGAGGAACAACTGGTTTCGGGAAAAGAAGATCGACCACGTCGTGGATGAGGAGGACATCGCGGAGCTCATTTCCAAGTGGACCGGCATCCCGGTGAGCCGCATGCTGGAAGGCGAGATGGAAAAGCTGGTCCATATGGAGGAGAGAATCCACCAGCGGGTTATCGGACAGGACGAGGCGATAACCGCCGTCTCCGATGCCATAAGACGGAGCCGTTCCGGGATGAAGGACCCCAAGCGGCCCATCGGCAGCTTCATTTTCCTGGGCCCTACAGGCGTGGGCAAGACGGAACTTGCTCGATCCCTGGCCTGGTTTCTCTTCGATGAAGAGGAGGCACTGGTCAGGATGGACATGTCGGAGTACATGGAGAAGCATACCGTCTCCCGTCTGATCGGAGCACCGCCCGGGTATATTGGCTACGAGGAAGGGGGGCAGCTCACCGAGATCGTGCGCCGCCGTCCCTACAGGGTGATCCTGTTTGACGAGATCGAGAAGGCGCATCCCGACGTATTCAATATCCTGCTTCAGATACTGGAGGATGGACGGCTCACCGACGGACACGGCCGCACGGTTGATTTCAAGAACACCGTGATCATCATGACCAGCAACCTGGGAAGCCAGGAATTCCAGCGCCAATCCATCGGCTTCCGCCGCGGGGATGAGAGCAAATCGGACCGGCAGCGAAAGAAAAGTGCTGTCGAGAGCACCTTGAAGCAGACCTTCCGCCCGGAGTTCTTGAACCGGATTGACGATATCATCATCTTCGATGAACTCGCCGAAGAGCAGTTGCATCAGATCGTAGAGTTGATGCTCAAGGAAATCCAGGAGCGCCTTGCGGAGCGGAAGATAACCGTATCTCTAACCCCGGAAGCGAAGTCATGGCTGGCCGGCCAGGGGTTTGATCCCATGTACGGAGCTCGGCCGCTGCGGCGGGCTCTGCAACGCTTTGTGGAAAGCCCGCTCTCCAAGCGGATCTTACAAGGGGAATTTCAGGAGGGCGACAGCATCCTCGTGGAACGGGGATCAGATGGGCTTGTCTTTACCAAAGATGAGTCAGCAAGCTTGACAGCATAAGGGACAAACTGATACAATTCAATCAGAGTCTATGGCCCCGTAGTGTAGCGGACTAACATGCCACCCTGTCACGGTGGAGATCAGGGGTTCGAATCCCCTCGGGGTCGCCAGCAGTCAGGAATCATCCCAAGGACTCTTATGCGCTTTCAAGCTGTAGTCTTCGATCTCGACGGAACGCTCCTTGACACGCTGGAAGATATTGCCGACTCGGCAAATGCTGTGCTGGCAAGACGCCACTTCCCCACACACAGCGTAGAAGACTACCAAGGGGCGAAGCTCCTTTAGAAATCCCAGGCATGACCGCCTTTTAGGGGGTTTCATGGGGAGAATCCCCCTGATGATCTTGTTAAATGCCAAGCCAAGAAGGAAATGAAAGACGCCAAAGCCATTACCATGAAAAACGGTAGGCCGGCTACCCAGGGCGTCTGCCCCACCTGTGGCACCAGGATGTTCCGCATCGGC
>JALPXT010000035.1 GCA_023271485.1 Dehalococcoidia bacterium
CCGTCGCTGTTCCAGGGCATATTTTCCCAGGCGGCAGGGACCGAATGCTCCGGCCATGAACGTTTCCACGTCGTTCAGGTCGATGCCGTGAGTGCCTTGTTCATAATAGAAGCGCATAAAGTCTCCAAGGGTCACCCGGTAGGGCAGGCATTCCGTCCCGCTGGTGACTTTATTGCTGTAAAGCAGATTGCTTTCGTTTGCCGGTGGAAGCACAATCGCTCTAACCCCAAATGCCTCCATAACGGCAGCCAGGGGGTCTATATGAGGAGCCATTTTGGGCAGGAGGAGGATGCCACGGGAATTATCCAGCATCGATGCCGTTCGGTAGGCATACTCTCTTGCCGGGTGGTGTTTGCCGGAACGGCTGAAGCCTTTGATGGTATCCACAAATGCCTCAAGTCGAGTGACGATCCCGGCCTCGGCGGCATGTTCATCGATCTCAAGTTGGCCGAGGGGTTTCCCTCCCATGATGTCCTCGACGATAGGAAGTATGAATGAGTTCGGGCCGCAGCCGAAGTTGGTCAGTATCAGTCCATAGAGGCGCGGATCCGAGGCGATTATGGCCGCAGCGGCGATGAGCTTGCTTTCGTACATCCAGTAAGGACGGTCGGAGTATTCCCTGGCATTTATGGAGGAGAGAGGCAGGAAATCGAGCGGGATGGGTACCACACCGAGTCGTGCCAGTTGTTCGGCGATGCCGAGATTGGCTCCGGAATCCTGATAGTTGTAGGCACGGGACAGCAGTACCACGCCTATCTGGTTCTTCTGGTGAATCTGCTCAAGCCACGCTCGGCCGCGCTCTTCCCTGGCTCTCTCGAACTCCCGCATTGCCGAGAGACCTGCCAGGGCGGCAGCTCGGCCGCGCTTCTTGCTGAAGCCCATTTGGGTGGCGATCATGGAGAGGCTATCTATGACTTCATCGTCGCCGGTGCTAAAGTCAATAAACGGGACGAGTAGCTTCTTGCCGAGCCCAAGGGCCTCCCGGACCAGGAATGGGGCGGCCTGTACCAGCGGACAGGCATACTTCTGGTCCTCATCTCCTTCCTTGCGCCCCAATCTGATGGCGCTGGGGAAAAGAATATAGTCGGCGTCTTTCAGGCCGGCAGTGTGGCCATGAACCAGCTTGATGGGGAAACAGCTATCGGTGTAGCTTAACTCAACCGATTGCTCAATCGTCCCTCGATTGGTCTTGCGGGAGACGATGGTCTTCACGCCGAGGGAGTTCAGGAAACCGATAAACAGGGGAGCGTAGTCATACATCAGCAGCGCCCTGGGAATGCCCACTGTGGGCCCGCTGCCGGAGTTCTCCTGGTAGTTCTTGAATAGCAATCCCTCGCGATCGTCGAGGGCTGTTGTTTTCTTTTCGTGGCTGACGGTGCTGTCATAGAGATCGCAGCGGCTGCCGTAAAAGGTCGGGGGCTCGTCGAGGACTTCGAGCAGACTGATGGTGCAGTTGTTGTCGCAGCGGTTGCAGGTGAAGGTTTTGAGGGTATAGTCCTCCTCGACCACCATGCGGAATCCCTTGAACTTGGAATCTCTGCTGCGGATTTCCTCCTTAGCCAGCAATGCTGCCCCAATGGCACCGGTGACCTCCTTGTGCTCGGGGACGATCAGCTTCTTGCCCTCAAGAGCCTGCTGGAAGGCAGACACCACGGCATTGTTGTAGAACACCGCCCCGGTGAGGATTACCTTTTCACCCAGCTTCCTCATCTCCACAACTTTGGAGAGGTAGTTATGCGCGATGGAGTTTGCGAGGCTGGCGGTGATGATCTCGATGGGCACACCCTCCTGCTGGGCGGAGGCGACCGCCTGTCCCATGAAGGCGGCGCACCGGGAACCCAGGTCGATGGTGTGCGGAGCCTGAAACGCTAGATTGGCGAACTGGCCGTCCTTGACCGAGACATCGAGCATCTCCGCCAGCTCGTCGATGAAACTCCCCGTTCCGGCGGCGCAGGCCTTATTCATCTGGTAATCAACCACCACACCATTTCGTTTGATAACCAGCTTTGAATCCTGCCCGCCTATCTCGATGATATCCGCCTGAGGATCTGGATCCTCAGCGGCCCTCGTTTGAGCGGTAATCTCGTTCTTGACGAGGTCGGCCCCGATGAAGCTGCCGACCAGATACCTTCCGGAGCCGGTGACGCCGGTGCCCGCTATGGTGACGTTGTCCCCCACATGTTCCCACAGATTGTGAAACACCTCCTTGACGGCATCGAGGGGCCTTCCGGCGGTCATGAGATAGTTCTTGGCTATAACGGTTTTGCCGGTCTCATCGAGTATCACCGCTTTGGTGCTGGTGGAACCAACGTCCACTCCTAAATATCCTATCAGGGGTTTGTCTATCCGAAGAGGCTTCCAGCCATCGTGCTGCGAAACTCTGTCCAACTGTGGCATAACGAAATAACGCTGCCGGGCATCCTCTCCCTGAAGGACGATTACCTTCGATTGCCTTCCAGATTCTCTAGCCAGTAGGGCCAATCCCTGAGCTTCGATGTGGAGATAACCTTCCGGCACCAGGACCTCTGCTCGATCCCCGTTCCTTCCGGAGACGGCTTCGCTCAGCGATTTCAGAACGGCCTCATTGGCGGCAACACCACCGACAATATAGACCGGAGCCTCGAACGCCCCCTTCTTGAAAGAGGCAACCATTCGGGCGACGCTATCCGACAGAGCAGAAAGTATGGACTCTACGGGAGCGCCTTTCTGCTGCAGGTGTATCAGGTCGGTCTTGGCGAAGACGCTGCACCTGGCGGCGATGCGCGGCGCACTGCCTTCGGAGTTGAGGGCGAGTCGAGAGAAGTCCTCCAGGCTGATGCCCAGACGATATGCCTGTTGCTCCAGGAACCGGCCGGTGCCGGCGGCGCAGAGGGGATTCGAGGATACCTTCCACGGTTTCCTGAGCCCGTCCTGGAGCTCGATGACCAGCGAGCTCTGGCCGCCGATCTGGATAATTGTCTTTGCATCGGAATGGGAATGGAGGAGGCCGGAGATGATCGCCAGAGGACTGCTGTACTCGGTCCAGTTCGATTCTTGAGGAATGACACCCTTGCCGGAGCCGGAGACGCCGGCCGAGACGATCTCGTCGAGCTTGACCTTTTCGGAAAGTCGGGAGAGGAGCGACACCACTGCTGCCCTGGGGCCAGTGGTTACCCTTTCAATATCTAAGTGGACTATACGCGCGTTTTCGTCGATGAGGACCGATTTGGCGTTAACCGAACCTATGTCTAAACCTAAGAAGTATCTCATTTCCCGAATTGTTCAATTCGCGTCGGTCTTCTTACGAAAACATAAATCAGCGCTCCGATCCAGTTCGCCAAAAGGATGACTAGAATCCAGATGATCTTGTGGTTTCCTTCCGACGGCTCTTTGGTTACACAATCAACGATTGCCCATATCCATAGGATCATTGCCGCAATTCCTAGTAGCGGGAACATTCCAAACATTACATCCATTTTATTCCTCCGCTGGAACTATCGCATGTGCCAAATAGGGACCTCTATTTATACTCCACCACTACTTATTTTTACCATAAATCGCAGCCTTTTGCAAGTAATCCATCATTTGGCTCAGGTACGCGGCAGGAAGCTGTGGCATGACCCTTCTGGCGAGGCTTCGTCGTCAGCCTTCGGAGTGAGCTTAGTCGAACGCTCAGTCGAACGGCTAAAGACGCTTCGCTCTTGCGATACGTCAATCGTGCCCAGGGCGCTGGAGGTTGCGTCTTGAGAAGAATAGCGGTAAAGTTAGAGGTGAGGGATGATTCTTCCGAGCGTTTGACGAGGATACCGCGTGTACCTTCAACATCTCAGTCTAACCAATTTCCGCAACTACATTCGATTGGAGCTCGATCTCCCACCGCACGTCTCGGTGTTCCAGGGAGGTAATGCTCAGGGGAAAAGCAATCTGCTGGAATCTATTTGTTTTCTGGCTACCACCCGGTTTTCCCGAACGGTTGCCGAGAGGGAGCTCATCAACTGGGATGTTATGGCCGAGAGGCTGCCTTTCGTCCGCCTTTCGGCTAACATCCAGAAAGGTGAACGGGCCACTCTATTGGAGATAGTCCTCAGACCTCGATCTGCGGCGCATCACGAAGGCAGGGCTGTTGTAGGCCCTATCCAGAAGTATATCCGTGTGAACGGGGTTTCGCGCCGCCCGGCTGATCTCATTGGTCAACTGAACATGGTGATGTTCAGCCCGCGGGACATCGACCTCATTGGCGGTGAGCCGGCCTTGCGCCGAAGGTATCTTGATATCACCAACTCGCAGGTTGACCCGCAGTATCTGAAGGCATTACAGCGCTACAACAAGGTGCTCTCACAAAGGAACCACCTTCTACGCTGGATAGCCGCCGGTCAGTCCAGACCCGACGAGCTGCTCTTCTGGGATCAGGAACTGGTGAAGGCCGGGGCTTATATCGTCCTCCAGCGGCAGCGGACTATTGCCGAACTCAACGACCTGGCCAACCCGGTACATGATCAACTGAGCGGCGGCCGGGAGAAACTGACCCTACAGTATCGGCCAAGTATCGATAGGGAGGACCCCAAATTGAGAAGCCTTCCCGAAGTGGAGCAAGCCTTCAATAGGGCGCTCGGCGCGGCGCGCCCGCGGGAGCTGGCGCGCGGCCTCTCTTTGATAGGGCCGCATCGGGACGACGTTGGGTTTCTGGTCAACGAAATAGATATGGGAACCTATGGCTCTCGCGGACAGCAGAGGACCACTGCCCTTTCTCTCAAGCTCTCTGAGGCCAGGTTCATGCTGACGCAAACGGGCGAGTCGCCGGTCTTGCTCCTGGATGACGTCCTTTCGGAACTCGATCCTCAAAGACGCGAGCATCTGCTGGGGGCCGTTTCCAACTACAGGCAGGTGCTGATCACCACTACCGATCTCGACCGCTTCCCGTCCGAGTTTCTGGCCAGGGCAGAGAAATTCAGGGTAGCGGATGGCAGGGTAGAGCCGGCATAGCGCCGGTATTCATCCCCGGCCGACTCCGGTCATCAGCCGCAATCTTGAAAGGAACAGCGATGCCAGGAATGTTACCCCGCTTACCAGGATGATCGTAGCCCCGGATGCCAGATCGAGTTCGAACGAAAGCCAGAGGCCGGCGGAGGTAAAAAAGCCTCCGAATAGAATCGAGAGAAGCATCATCTTCTTGAGGTCGTGGGTAAACCGCCTCGCCGTTGCGGCCGGGATAGTGAGCAGGGCGATGACCAGGATAATTCCCACCACCCGTATCAACACCACCACTGTGAAGGCGATTAAGATTAGGAGAAGAAAATAGAGCCGCTCGACGGGAATGCCGACCACTGTGGCGAATTCCTCGTCGAAGGAGAGGGCGAGGAACTCCTTATAGAGCAGTACTACCACAAGAATGATGATGATAGCCAGGATCAGCATCATGATTATGTCGGAAGGAGGCACTATGAGGATATCCCCGAAAAGGTAGCTCATGAGGTCAGGGGGATATCCTGGGGTTAAGCCAATGAAGATTATCCCCACCGCCATTCCCATGGCCCAGAGGATTCCGATGGCGGTGTCTTCAGTGATCTTGGCTCTCCTGGTCACCAACCCCATGCCCAGAGCAGCGGCGATGGTGAAAAACAATGCCCCTACGATTGGGGTTATTCCCAGAAAGTACCCCAGTCCGATCCCCCCAAATGAGGCATGAGAGACGCCGCCACTGATGAAGACCATCCGTTTGACTATCACGTAGCAACCGATAATGCCACAGGTAACCGCGGCCAGCAGGCCGGCGATCAGGGCATTTCGCATGAATTCATACTGGAGGGCTTCTAACATGCGTTAGTGCTCCTTCAATACCCGATGGGGAACGCCGTGGGCTATCATTTCGACCGGGCACTGGTAGGCCGCCTCCAACTCCTCGGCGGCTAGCTCCTTTGAACTATGGTAGTAAAGCTCTCGGTTGAGGCAGGCGATCTTATCCACGTAAATGGAGATAGTGCTGATGTCGTGCGAGATCAGTACGATGGCCATCCTTTCCTTCAACTTTCCCAGCAGCTCGTAAAAATCGGTTTGCAGGGGGGTATCGACGCTTGCTGTGGGCTCATCGAGGAGGAGGAGTTCCGGCTCGGTGACCAGTGCTCTGGCGATGAAGGCTCTCTGCTGTTGCCCGCCGGAGAGTTTCCCTATTTGCTGGTCTTTGTGGTCGAGTATTTCCATCGCTTCCAGGGCACGCAGGGTTGCCTCGCGGTCTTGTTTGCTATAGTTCCTGAAGGGGCCTGTTTTCCCCAGCCGGCCCATTATCACCACATCCCAGACGTTCGCCGGAAAGTTGCGGTCGAACAGGCTATGTTGCGAGACATAGCCGATGTGTTTGCGTCCCTTCTCGGGGGTATCCCCGAAGACACTCACCCTTCCACGGACTGGCTTTACCAGACCGAGGATCACCTTGAGCAGGGTGGTCTTGCCACCTCCGTTTGGCCCTATAATGCCCAGGAAATCATCCTGATATATAGAGAGATTTATCCCTTCTAATACAGGCAGGCTGTCATAATGGGCCCATATATCTTCTAAGCGGACAACTTCCCTGCTGCTCATGATTGACTCAGGTTGATGGTTGATGGTTGATGGTTCGCACTCACCAATCACCACTCACTAATCACCAATCACCAGTTTACTCCATCTCCCGGGCAAGCAAATCCACCAC
Source organism: Dehalococcoidia bacterium (assembly GCA_023271485.1). Taxonomy (GTDB): domain Bacteria; phylum Chloroflexota; class Dehalococcoidia; order SZUA-161; family SpSt-899; genus BS503. Next base: position 6,665 of record JALPXT010000035.1, read on the forward strand.
ATTACGCATGCTGAGAATGTAGTATCGAGGGAGGGGATCTAGCAACGCTGTTTGCCCGTTGATTGATCTGGCAATAGTCTCAGCAGGCCGCAGTGGGAATTGAGCAGAAACAAAGACATACGACAGGTTATGTTTTGCCGCCTGGTTAATGCTCTCCATGATCACTCTGGGCGTTGGAGTTTTCCCGTCGCGCTCGATCGCCAGTTGTGTCAGGTTGTGATCACGGGCTAAATATCCAAATGCCGGATGGTATATCAGGAAATACCGGTTTACGAAACCGTCCAACTGTTCTCGGATGTATATGTGAAGGTCATTCAGTTCCGCCAGGTACCTTCTGGTATTTTCGGCGAAGAAATCGGCATACTCCGGGGCGATGCTGATGAGGCCCTCACTGATGTTCTGCACCATTATCCTGGCGTTCAGAGGGGAGAGCCATATATGGGGGTCCAGGTCGCCAGGAGCACAGCAGGGGCAGCCTCCATGAATAGGCTCGATTCCGACTGAGCCGTCAATAATCAACATTTCCTCGTTTTGAGCTCTAATCCTATCCATCCAGGCCCGCTCGAATCCCAACCCGGAGCCGACCTTAACATACATCTGGGCATGGCTCACCGCCCGCAACTGACCGGGTGTCGGCGCGAAGGTATGGGGGCTGGACCCTGGTGGCACCATGACGGTGACAGCTACCCTTTCTCCCCCGATATTCTCCACAAAATCAGCCAGTGGGAGTATGCTGACAATCACCCTTATTTTCTCCTCTGCCGGCGTTTCCGCTACCTGTTGACAGGCAGCGGCAAAGCCTGTTACGGCAAGTATCAGCACCAGGGCGACTGCAGCCAGTTTGGTTATTCGATTAGTTTTGCTTGAATACATGTTACGTTCCTCCTTTTTGTTTTGGCACTGTTCGTGTCCTGTTTTTCACGTTTTCAGTCAATACGCATTACGTTCCTCCTTGGCAATCCCGGCAATATCCTAAAAACTGGAGCAGATGCCCCTCGATCTTAAACCCAGTTTGCTGAGAGAGCCTTTGTTGTAGTACTTCCAGGTCACAGTCGGTGAAATCGGCCACTATCCCACATTCGGTACATACCAGGTGATGGTGGTGGCCTGATGGCGCGAGGGTGTAACCGTGTTTCTCTCCCCGATGCACCCGGCAGATCAGCCCTAGCTCATGGAGCATTTCCAGGGTTCGATAAACGGTAACCAAACCGATGGCAGGGTGTGCCCGGCGCACCCTCTCATACAGAGCGGCCGGGGCAAGGTGCTCGCCGCTATTGACGACCACATTGATTACCGCCCGCCTTTGGGCGGTGAGCTTGTGTCCCTTCTGTCTGAGCACGGAGGCGATCTTCTTTGCACTTGGTCTCATGTCGGCTACCTAACTGAAAACAAGTTTCATTTATAAGTATACCTAAAGCCAACGGAGTTGTCAACGTCCCTGCGTATTTACCTCCCGCCGGGGGAAGAGACTCGTACTTCCTGATTGGCATGAAAGATGGTATAATAGGTGAAAACTGGCGAGGAGGATATCGAGATGGGTATCAAATATTGGACGGATGAGTGGGCAAAAGCCGTGTGCCGGGAATGCAATACGAGTCAGGCCTACAAGGAAGCGGCCAAGAAGTGGGAGGGGGACATGTACTTCGTCACCGAGCCGGAAGGGCCGGTGAAAGAGAGACTGGTTGTGTACATGGACCTCTGGCATGGTGAATGCCGCTCTGCCTGTCGGATCACTGATGAAAGCGAGAAGTCCCCGGCATATCGCTTGTCGGCTCCATACGGGGTATGGAAACAGATACTGGAGAAGAAGCTGGATGCTGTCCAGGCGATGATGACCGGCAGGCTCAATGTGAAGGGCGACATGGCGCAAATCATGGGGATGCCGCGGGCTGCCATCGAGCTGACCAACTGCACGCTCCTCATCGACACCGAATTCCCGGACTAGGCAAGGCCTGACCCCTGACCGAGAGGAGGCAAGAGATGTGGTACTTTGTGTCACCGGAGGTGGTTTTTGGGCCGGATTCAGCCATTCGTCTGAGTCAATTGCAGGGAAAGTCAGCTTTTATCGTCACCGATGCCAATATTGTGAAGTTGGGGCTCGTTGACCTGGTCAAGGGACTACTCTCCCAGGCGGGGATAGAGAGCACCATCTTTGACGGGGTAGAGCCTGATCCCTCCATTGAGACGGTGAGGAAGGGGGCGGCTCTAATGAGCGAGTATGGGCCGGACTGGGTGGTGGCGGTGGGGGGAGGATCGGTGATGGACGCTGCCAAGGCAATGCGGGTGGAATATGAAAGGCCTGATATGACGATAGAGGAGGTATTCAGCTGGACCTCCGGTCTGGGGCTCGGAGCGAAGTCGCGGCTTATCTGTATTCCGACAACTTCGGGCACCGGTGCCGAGGCAACCTGGATGATAGTGCTCAGCGATACCGCGGAGCGGAGGAAGCTGGGACTTGGCTGCCGCGAAACCATCCCGGATATCGCTATCGTGGATCCCGCCTTCGCAATGGCGATGCCTCCTGGACTTACGGCGCAGACCGGCATGGACGTGCTCACCCATGCCATCGAAGGGTTTACCAGTACCTGGAGGAACGACATCAGCGACGGCCTCTGCCTCAGAGCTATCCAGCTTGTTTTCCAATATCTGCCGCGGGCCTGCCGGGACGGGCAGGACATGGAAGCCCGGGAAAAGATGCATAATGCCGCCTGTATCGCCGGGATGGGCTTCGGCAATTCCATGCCCGCGCTGGCGCATGCCGCCGGCCATTCCCTGGGAGCCGTATTCCATGTGCCCCATGGTCGGGCGGTGGGGCTCTTCCTGCCGTACAGTATCGAGTTTATCGGGGAAGCCCATGACGAACTCTGGGCGGAGATAGCTCACTCCATCAGGTTAGAGATGCCCAAAGAGGCGAAGGCAGGGCCGGCTCTGGCCAGGGCGATACGTGGCCTGGCCAGCAGTATTAAAGAACCATTGAGCATCAAGGAGATAGGCATTCCCCCGGATAGCTTCGAGAATTCCCTGGAGAAGCTGGTAGACAATGCCTTTGCTGATGCTACGCTGATTATGGCAGCCAGAGTGCCCAGCACCGAGGAAGTCGAAAAGCTTTTCCGTTATGCCTACGATGGCACGTCCATAGATTTCTAGCTGTCCGCCGCCTCTAATTGGCAGCTATCTCGGCAAAAGAGGCAGGGAAGTATCTCCCCCTCTCCATTACGCTTTCCTTATCGGGGATCATAACATCGGCTTAATAGCTTCTTTTTCATTTCACCCTCCGTTTCTTTGATTAGTTTGTGGCATCAATGAGTCGGCGAACACAAGAGACCCTCCGCCTCTGTACCCCTCAAACAATGGGTTTCTGCTGGAAATGACTATGATCCTCTATTCCATGAATAGTCCCATGGCACAAACACGCCTCATTATTCGCGCTCACCACCTTATTATTTGCGCCTCAATATAGGCCTGATTATCTTTGATCCTAACTATGCCATGAACAGTTATCGCCTTACCACGATCCCTGACCGGGTCAAGCCCGGCCGGTATCCTCCCTGTGACAAATATGCTGCCAGTTTCGTCCTTTACTACCCAGTCGCTGCGGGCCACCGGGGGTGAACCGTGCCCTGACTCCCAACCTCGATACTCCCCGCTCACCGTGACTGTTTGCCCTTCATACTCTGTTGGGTGCGAGGTTATGTCAGCAATACTCACTCGTTCTCCATCTATTATTGGTTCACCGACAGCGCAAGCCGCGAAGGAAACCAGCAAACATAGAACCATACCCAGACTGATTATCCGCAAACCTGCTCTGAACATAAACGATACTCCTTTCCTTCAGAAATTCCTCCACCGTAAGCGAAATTCCTTCGTTTCTTTCGCCAATTCATCTAAAGTATCAAGGATTTGCTCATCTTTTTCTACCTTACCGGTGCGCCTGATTTCTTCCATCATATCTAACAACCCTCTTGTTTCCGGAAGCAATACCTTTAATCTCCACAAGCCTGTAAGATTAATCGGCTGTGTCCTTATCACGGTTTGAGCCATCTTTTCTGCCCCTTACTTTTCCCCAATATACACCAGGTACTCGGCACAGGTGCCAGGGTAAACAACAATCGTATCTCCAGCGCCGGCAGAGTTCACGGCATGGGGAGAACCTTCACCAGGGGCCGAGGCAGTCCGGCAAAGGCAAGCCTGCCATCAGTTGCCACCTGTCCCGAAATTCCGGCCCACCCTGACCAGATCGAAGACGTCTACAATGCCGTCGTTGTTGAGGTCGGCGGCGGGGTCAAATCCTTGATCATCCGCTCTCCGGTTAAAGGATACCGCTACCAGGGTTAAGTCGGCGGGGTCGACTCTTCCATCGGCATTGACGTCTCCGGGGACGCCGGTTACCTGGAAGCTGTTATGAGCCGTGATAACGCCCTGGTGAGGTCCGGTGTCCAGGGATAGCTCAACCGTATATTCGCCCGGAGGAGCATCATGAGGCAGATTGAAGGAATAGTCCGGCCAGACATCCCGGGAGTTCTCATCCACCACCTTATTCCCATCGGGGTCGGTGACCACCAGGCGTGGGTAGATGACCTGCCACTCATAGGATGGGGCTGATTGAAGTGCGCCTGGACTAAAGCTTATCTCTCCCTCATGTTCCTGTGGAGCAAGGGCCGCGAGGTGGTCCGGCTTTGAAGCCGCCCCGGTCTTAGTGCCCCACGTCTGAACCCCTTCCAGCCTGTTGCCAAAACCATCGGTCACCAGGTTGGAGATGGTAACCGTTTCGCCAGGCGAGTATTGAGATTTATCCGGTGTGGTTGAGGCAATGAAGTTCCCTCCAGCTTCGATATTTGCCGTGGTTCCACTGGCAATGGTGATCGGACTATCGGCCAGCTCAAGCGCATAATGCCAATCCTTCCCCTCCGTGTCGGTTTTGAGTAATTTACCATCAACGTGATAGATGGCAGCGGACATCACGACCCGGCTCTTATCCTCAACCTCAAAAACGGGGGCAACAGGGGTATCCTCTAGCCAGGGTATGAACCACATGTGGGTGAAGTCAGAGAGGCCGATACTTATCTGCTCGGTAGGCATCTCAGCCGCATGGAACTCTATTATCGTGTCTTCACTGAGGGCAACGTTCGGCTCAAAAAGGTAATAAAGGCTCGACCAGCTCCAGGCGTGCACGCTCTTGTAGGTCAGAGGAGCAACATCAGCCAGGAGACGCCCAGCCTCGGTGTGCCCTACCTTCCCGCCCCAGGACTTCTGATAGAGGAATAGATATATCCCTGCGTCGAGCGCGTTTCCTTCCAGGTCCAGGCACTCAAATTCAACCCTGACCGTGCCCTGCGTGTCCATAATGACTGACGACGGGGAGCTAACATCCTCCTTCACCACCAGGAAATGGTCTCTCGATGATGAGGCCACCAGGGTATAGCTGCCATTGGGGACATCCAGCCATGCAAAACCATCCTCGCCGGTCCGGCCCCACGCATCGGGGAAAGCGGAGATATCAGAATAAGCGAAAACGTTCGCATCTCTTGCCGGCTCACCATCCTGGTTGAGCACCTGAACCAGGATGCCCGTTTCTGGGGCAACTCCGACCCGGAGGTAGGCGGTTATAGTAGGCGCAGAATCGCTTATGTTGGCCATCGCCACCAAAGTATCCTCTGATGAATAATAGGAACTGCTGTTGGGAATGGTGGTAAAGGTGAAGTATCGGTTATTGCTTGTGCCGGGGAAGGGATCGCCAGCGTCGCCCCCGTTCTGGAATCGCTCCAGGTTCAGGAGACCATCGGCCTGCTCCAGTGCCACTTTATAGTGCTGGGCTGGGGCAAGCCAGTTATGGTGGCTAAGGACTTCCCATTCATTGTGGGGCATAGCCTCATCTATGTGCCAGATGAGCAGCCCGAAACCGGGCAAAGCGGCATCATAGCCAACAGGCTGGCGATTTTCCACCAGGAAGTATTCGTTGCCGACAGAACCATTGGTCCATAGGCGGTAGATAGTGCCGCCATCCTGTACAGCCTCAATCTGTGCATTGGGGAGATCGGCGGTGAGTATAGCAGGTGCTGCCCAGC
>JALPXT010000036.1 GCA_023271485.1 Dehalococcoidia bacterium
TTGTTGTTTGTATCCACAGTAACGAGCGTTACCCCTGGCGCTTCCCTGGCGCACTCTCTCAGCGCGGTTCAATGCCAATCGGCGATTACGCCCTGATAGACGGGAACAACATGCTTGCTGTTGTGGAGCGTAAGACACTGGATAACCTTCTTGGCGACTTCGCAATGATGCCGGTGCTGCATCAAAGGCTGGCTGAGCTTGCTACTCATAAGAATCACGCCCTGGTGATCGAGGCTCCTTATGCAGACTTCTTGAATCCGGGATAGAGAACAGAGAACAGAAGCTTCTGACGTCTGACTTCTGACTTCTGTTTTCTCCCCGTCTGTCTTCTGCGCGAATCGGAAGGTGGCAAATGAGTGGACGCGGCACTACTTTGCTTCCGTATGGGACCTGACACAGGGCATGGACAAGTGAGGGGCACACAAAACGCTGGATTGTTGGGTGGTCACGGTGTATAATTAAGCTGATGAGTAACCCAAAAAGATTTCTTAACTACTCAGGTTGCCAGGCCTGCCCCCGGCCGCAGGCCCAGGGGTTCACGGTTCAAGGTTCACGGTTGTCCAGCTTGCGCTCTTCATAGAACCCTGAACCTTGAACCCGAATAGTTACGATTTACTGTCATAATTCATCAGTCAAGCGAGGAAACGGAGTGTAGCCGGCTTGCGTATTTCGCCACCGCTGAGGGGCTTCGGAGTCGGTCAGTCTCGGAGGCCTTCAGGGCACAATCATAGGGGAGGCAGTGATGAAATCGGAAGAAGAAGTCCAGCGGGGGCTGTCGTACTGGCAAGGCTTTTTGGACGCCTTAAACTGGGCCAAAACTTATTCGGATAAGCCGGTGGAGATGGACAGCAAATACCTCGAAGCGGAGGCCTCGGTACGTACTTTGGAGTGGGTATTGAAAGAGGAACAAGCTGCTGAAGAAGTAGCATCGGGGCACACTGTGCCATCTTTCTAAGGGCGCCGGGCACATACATGCTACTGCCCTCCCCGGCCTGCGAGAAAGAGACATGACACGAAAACGCAGTCGCAGAGAGCGCAAGCTCGAGCATAAGAAGCGTACGCCGTCCAGTCAACTGCTACAACAAGGCCGACAAAAGCTTGAGGAAGGGGACCCCCGCCAGGCCCTGGATTACTTCAAACGGGCCCAACGTGAGGACGGCAGCCTGAAAGGGTTGAATGTACTACTCTTTTGCGCCTATTCTCAGCGTGCCAGGCAACTGGCAACGAAGGGTATGACAAGTGAAGCCGCAGCCATGCGCAAGCTGGCTGACGAGCAATATGCCGCCATCGACCCCCAGGCCCTATCGGATGGTGATTTCGTTCGATATGTCCGCCATCTGAAGACCGCCGAGGCGGTACAGATCTATAGCAGCCGCCCCGGACAGCAAGAGCCCGCTCCCGAGGTTGAACAGACACTGGCGGACCAACTGGTAGCTAGCCGGCGATGGGAAGCCCTTGCCATGCTGGGCCAGGACCATCCACTCCGGCGGGATGCAGAGATCGTAAAACCAGCCATTGCTTTAATGGATGCCGGGGACTGGGAGCAGGCCGGAACTGCCCTGGCAGGTATTTCACGACGATCGCCTTTTGCGCCCTGGCGTATTTTCTGCAAGGCGATGGCTTGCTTTGGCGCCGGGGATGACGTTGGTCTACGCCAGGCCCTTGACCGGCTACCGAAGCATTTCATGCTTAGCCAGACAGTCAATGAGCTGAGGAGCCTATGCGCCCCGGGGACAAAGGGAATGCCGAAAGGTAGGCCGACGCCGGTGCAACAGGCGCTGGAAACCGAGACCGGCGACAAAGAGCAACTTGCCGCTAACCTGATTGCTGCGCTCAGACAGGACCCGCCGCGGTGGTATCAGGTTGAACGGTTGCTCCCGCCCCTGGCCAAAGCCATCTATCCAGAGGATCCCGTTGAAGCCTGCGTTGCCCTTTTGGAGATCATCGGCATCGGTGGTCGCCAGGGCAGCTTGCCGCTGTCCAGCATTCCGGTAATGCAACGACTGCTCCCTCAGGATTTGGCCCGGGCAGTGGCTGCCCGGGTAGAGTTGGTCAATCAGCAAGTTTCCCACCGGGTCTGGACTGTTGTCCCCGCCACCACCTACCTTGCTCACCAGGATGTCGAGTTCCCTGACACACGCCAGCAAGCCCTCGTTAGGGCCCGAATCCTGGAATTTCTCGCCCGCTCCGGTCACAAAGGAGGCGCCTGCCCCCACTGTGTAGGGGCGCAGGTGATCAAGACTCTCTGGGACCTCACTGGTGAACACTCTGATAACCCGGAAATGATCTTTGCGGATCTGATGCTCGCTAGCCTGGAAGTTGACCCGGACAACCGGGAAGGTTACCGTTTCCTCGTGGAGCTCCTCCGCAGCGAGGCCTCGGCGCGGCCGAAAGTCGAGAGGGTGCTGACCGAAATGGCGTCCCGGTTTAAGGACGACCCGGACCCTTGCGTGGAGTTGGCTGCTCTCTACTTCACCCGAAACGCCTATCGCAAAGCTGAGGCTGCACTGGAAGAAGCCCGGAGGCGGGCGCCCCACGATGAGCGGATCCTGGACAAGCAAGCCATCGGCTATTTGAAATCGGCAGACCACAGCCGAAACCGGAAGAACTATGCCCTGGCCGAGCATGACCTCCAGCGTGCCGAAGCTCTTCGCCGCCGACGCCTGGCACCCATCCTCCTGGTGAAGCGTTTGGGGCTGAAGCTGATGAGCGACGGGGGCGGAGCCATGGCTGAAGTAGAGCGCAAACTGAGATCCCTCTCCACCTTTGATCAGTTGAGAACTCTGGTGCTGCTCATCCTCGACCTGACCGCGGCGAACAAAGTGGAGCAGCTCACCCTGGCTAGCTTGATGAAGATGCTGAGCAGCAAACGAGACATGCTTGACCAGCTCGATGCCAGCGAGGTCATTGGACTTCTTGCCCCCGTTGACGAGGATTTCAAGCTCGTGTTTCCAGACCTTCAGGTTGCGCCTGTCCTGGCTGGCTGGGCGACCAGACTCCTGGCAATGGTCGAAGATGACCACCTCATTGCTATCTTTGATATCCTGCTGGCCTGCCAGAACCGCTCTGCCGTCCGGACTGAAATCAGCCGCCGACTGAAAGGGCTGGCAACATCGGACCAGGACGCGCTGCTCCGGTTCTACCTGGCTGTAATTTGTCACCTGGATGGTGAAACCTACGGGTCCCAGAGTTTCGAGGCGATTGTGGATGCCGCCAATCCCGCCCTGAAGGAGCGACTGCGGGCGGCGGCAGCCCGGCTTGCCCGACATACCCATGGTCCACTGCGAGAAGCATTGCAGCAGTTCAATTTTGATATACTGGATTCACCCTTCACCTCGCTTGAAGAGGTGTCCCCGGGGTTTGAGGAGCTTCTACCCGACCTCATCGGACTCCTGAACGATACCAGCGGACTCTTTTCCGATGATGAGGACGACCAGACGGACGAACTGGAAGACCTGGAGGAGATGCTGGACGAGGCAGGCGTGCGGGGTGCTCCGTTGCCGGTGCTTCAGGATTTCGTGGGGTATTTCCGGTCAACCCCACAACAACGCCGGGAGCTGGACCAGATTGCCCGTGCTGTTGAAGACAAATACGACGACCTTTCTCGCGAGCTGCGCGTTCTTCTCTTCCCCAAAAGGAAGGGGAGGAGCCGGCAGCGGCGCTAAAACTAGAATGAGGGAAATACAATGCTAACCCATTACCTGGTATTGGGGCTTTCGCCCCAGGCCTCCACCGAGGAGGTCCGGCAGCGCTACCTGCAGTTGGTCAGGGAAAATCCCCCGAGCAGGGCCCCCGAGTATTTCCAAAAAATCACCGCCGCCTATGACGCATTGAAGGACGAGCGAGCGCGGGTGGCGACGAGGCTCTTTGGGACTCTGCAATACGCCGATCTGGAAATGGCGCTGATGGACCTGGTGCGGGCGAATGCCTCGAGGCGAAAAAGTCCGGGGTTAAGGGCGCTGTTGGATGCAGAAGGAGTACTCGATGGATAACTGGAAGTCACTGGTGCTTCAGGATTTCCAGCACTGGCTGGAGAACCTCTCACAAGATGTGATAGCATATGACGACGCTGCGGAGGTGGCGTGTGACTGGCATACTCTTTTGGCTGAGTTTACCGCCTTGCGCCAGGAGATCCGCCTGCAAAATAGGGAGCAGGTCAAGGTGCTCCGGGACCTGGCGACGGTGGCTGAGGTGGGCGAGACGACGATTGACTTGTTTCGCCGCCACACGGAGGAGCTGTCTGGTCTGGAGGAACGGAGCCGACAGGCGGCTGAACGGCGATGTCTGCTGTCGTTCCTCGATGTGCGCGATGCCCTGGTGCGCGGCCGGGACGCCGCGGCCAGGGTAGCCGCCTCCCGTGGCCTGTTTCGGCGCCCTCCCCGAGGGATCGAGGAAGTGGTACAGGGATATGAAATGGCTATAGAGCGTTTCGACCGGGCCCTAGCCCAGGCCGGTGTGCGCCTTATCGAGACGGTGGGGCGCATCTTTGATGCTGAGCAGATGCGGGCGGTGGGGACCCGCACAGTGAACAGCGTCACCGATGGTGTGGTTGTGGAGGAATTCTTCAGCGGCTTCGTTCACGGCGATGAAGTGCTTCGTCTGGCTGAGGTAGTAGTTAATCGACACCAAGATGGAAAGGGGTAGGCTATGGAGAAAGAACCGATCGTAGGCATTGATCTGGGCACGACCAACTCAGAAGTTGCGTTCATTTTCGATGGGCAACCACAAGTCATCAAAGAAAATGATGATGGCATTGTGCCTTCGTGCGTCGGGCTGGACCCCGAGGGCAAGATCATTGTGGGCAGGCAGGCCCATAACCAGTACATTGTCTATCCGGAACGGACGGTGATCTCCATCAAGCGCAAGATGGGCTCCGATGAGCGCGTGCCGATGGGCAAGGAGTTCTATTCCCCTCAGGAGATATCGGCCTTCATCCTGAAGGCTTTGAAGGAGCGGACCGAGCGAGTTCTGAATCGGCCGGTACGCAGGGCGGTCATTACGGTGCCGGCCTACTTCACCGACGCGCAGCGGCAGGCAACGCGAGAAGCCGGGGAAATCGCCGGACTGGAGGTGGTGCGAATCATCAACGAGCCTACGGCAGCGGCCCTGGCCTACGGCGGCCATACTGCCGGCCATCAGAAAATCCTGGTTTACGACCTGGGAGGCGGGACTTTCGACGTCTCAGTGGTAAGCATTGAGGCCGGCGTCGTCGAGGTCATGGCTTCCACCGGGGATAACCACCTTGGTGGAGACGATTTTGATAAGATGATCCAGGAGCACCTTAACGAGCATTTAGAGGGAGTGCTGGGACTGTCCTCGGTGAGAGAGAATCGGACCCTGCAAGCCCGCCTACGACGGGCGGCAGAGCAAGCCAAGATCGAGTTGTCCGATCGTCCCTACGCCAGAGTCGAGGAAGACCATATCGGCGAGGTGAACGGCCGGAGCCGCCATATGTCCATGGAGCTATCCCGCGTCGATTTCGAGCAGGATATTGAGGAGGCCATGGCGCAGACCTTGAAGGCAGTGACCACGGCGCTGAACGATGCCGCAGTGCGGCCCAGTGAACTGGACAAAGTCCTGCTGGTGGGAGGGTCGACCCGCATTCCTCGCATCCGGCAACTGCTGTGGGAACGGCTGGGGCAGGAGCCCCACGGTGAAGTGGACCCGGAGCTATGCGTAACCCTGGGAGCAGCGGTCCAGGCAGGAATCGAGATGGGTATAGAGGTCGAGTCGGTGCTGGTGGACATCACCCCCTACACCTTTGGGACCAGCGCCGTGGGGGAGCTTTACGGCCGCCCCTATACCAACCAGTTCGTTCCCTTGATTCGACGCAATACCAAGCTCCCCGTTACCAAGACCGAGATGTTCTATACATTGTATGAGGACCAGGAAAGCGTGGCGGTGGACGTCTATCAGGGAGAAGACCAGGATGCCCTGAAGAATGTGAAGGTCGGTAACTTCTTGTTCCGAGGACTGAATCAGAAAGCCGGGGCGAGGGATCAGGGTATTCTGCTCACGTACGGCCTGGACCTGGATGGCATTCTGAAGATACATGCGGTGGAACGGGCCACCGGCAAAGAGATACGCGGCGTGATTGAGAACGCCACGGGCCGGAGCACCCCGGAAGAACTTGATGCATCCAGAGACCGGGTGGCGGCGCTCTGGGGCGACGACGATGCAAGCCAAGACAGACTTCGGCAAGACACCGCGGCCGGGGAGAAGCTGCCTGAAGAAATGCGCCGGACGCTGGAGCAGGCGGAGAAAGCCCTTGATACAGCAGCAACGGAAGACCGTGAAGAGATAATCAATCTGATGGAGGATATCCGCGATTCGCTCAGGGCGGGAGACCTTCGAAAGGCAGAAGAGTCGAAGCAGGAGCTGGATGAGATACTCTTCTACTTGGGATAGACCATGGACCAGTGTCCAACTTGCCGTGCGCCATATAGAGAAAGAAACGTGTGCTATCGCTGCCAAACCGATTGGCGGGAGGTGCTCGGGGTCGAGCGCGCCGCCGTTCGTTACCGGCAACAGGCCCTCGTCGCACTGCAAAGTAGGCGCTTCCATACCGCGTATGATTACGCAAGGCGGGCGTGTAAGCTTCATCGCTGTTCCGAGTCGATAATGGTGCTGGCGTTGGCCTCACTGGGATTGCGAAAGTTCGATGACGCTCTGGCGCTGTGGAAAGAATACAGGGAGAGAGTTGGGGTCAAGTCTTGCAATGCAACATCAGTCCTGCTCCTAACGTTTACCGAGTAGAGCGAAGGGCAAAAATGTCGTAATGCAAGACTTGACTCTTCATGAGCTTCATGAGGAGGGCAATTCAGATATGAGCTTTGTTCAAATAGAGAGTCTCACTAAGAAATTCGGTGACTTGACAGCAGTTAACGACGTCTCATTTGAGATAGAAAAGGGGGAAACAGTGGGATTGTTAGGCCCTAATGGGGCAGGCAAGTCCACCACTATCGATATAATCGTCGGGCTGCGTAAGCCGACTTCGGGGAGAGTGCTCGTCGATGGCTTCGAGCCATCAAAGAATGGACTTGAAGTTCGCCGAGCAATAGGCTACGTGCCTCAGCGAGCGGCGATATTTGAAGATCTATCTGTACGCGAGAACCTTTCGCTTGCGGCAGAGATGTACGGGATACCACGGTTCAAACACAGAGTGGCTGAAATCATCAAAGAATTCGAGCTTGAAGAAAAAGCTGATAAGCTTGCCGGGACGCTCTCTGGAGGACAGAAAAGTCGGCTCAACTTCGCATTGGGATGTATAATAGCGGACTCGCAGCTCATTATTCTAGATGAGCCCACGGTGGGGCTAGACCACCGTCGTCGTATGGAGGCTTGGGGGTTCGTTCGCAGACTCCACGGAAGTGGGAAGGCGGTATTATTGACCACTCACTATATGGAAGAAGCAGATGCGCTCTGTTCGCGCATACTCCTGATGGACCGAGGAAAGATCGTTGCCCAGGGGAGTCCGCAACAGTTGAAATCAACCCTCAGTGACGAGCTGGTGGTCGAATATACGTTTGCTGAAATGCCTTCTGAAGAGCTGGTGCAAAAGCTTACTGCGCTCCCCGATGTCGTAGGAGTGAATCGTGACGATCTATCCCTGAAAGTTACCCTCAAGAGCGGTGCATTGCCACAGGTTCGACAACTGGTGCACGAAAGCAAGCTCTTAATCAGGAGTAGCAGTGAGAAAAGGGTTACACTTGACGACGTTTTCCGTCATTACACAGGTAGCGAATTAAGAGAAAAAGGGGAATAACAAATGAAATCGCTAATTCTTGCCAAATATACCTTCAAAGACGTATTCAGGGATAAAATGGGTCTCCTCTTTATGGTTGCATTACCAGTAGGGTTAGTAGTACTCGGGAATATAGGAGCAGAAGAGATGGCGGACAGGGCGGCTATGATCGTCATGATTATTTATTTCTTCATGATCATCATCGGCTGCGTTGGTGTTGGAGCGACCGTACTGGACATGCGCCGCAGCGGCATCTTGAAGCGAATACTTATCATGCCCATCAGCAAGATGGGATTTCTCCTGGGCGTGGCCCTGGACACGTTCGCCAGGTTAGGTGTTATGGTGGGCATCGTATTCATCATGATGTTTATTTATCGCATCACCATCCCCGGCTCCTGGCTGGACTTGCTGATCGTTCTTCTTATCGCAGTGCTCTTTGCTCTCGCACTGGGGCTCAACTTTGCCGCGATATCAAAAAGTGTCTTCGCAACCTATGGGATTGGCATTGGCACCTCTATCATTGTATTCAATCTTGCTGATTGGCATCTTGGAGGTAGATTCGAAGGAACCATGATAGAGACAATAGCAGACCATAATCCACTTTATCACCTATTTCGGGTGATCCTGGGCATCATCTATGAGGGTACGCCATTATGCCAGTTCCACCCAGAGCTTGGTACTGTTTTTCTCTGGATAGCGGTGCTATTCCTGAGCTCGGTCGCTCTCTACCGCTGGCGAATTGAGAAGATGATTTGACCAGTCACGTCCTCACAGCCCGTGAGTATTCTATCCCACAACCGAGGATGATGGTTCGGGAGACAGAATCTATTCTTGAACGAGAAATTGCAGTGGACGAATGGAATGCGCTTTCAAGCTGTAGTCTTCGATCTCGACGGAACGCTCCTTGACACGCTGGAAGATATTGCCGACTCCGCAAATGCTGTGCTGGCGAAACGCCACTTCCCCACACACAGCGTAGAAGACTACCGCTATTTCGTGGGCGACGGAGTGCCCACCCTTGTTACCCGGATACTGCCTCAAGAGAGACGAAATGACGATACCATAGCGGAATGCGTGCAGAGATTTCGTGAAGAGTACGGCCGTAACTGGAATGTGAAGACGAAGCCATACGACGGGGTGGCAGAGATGCTCGATGCGCTGGCGGTGCGCCATCTGAAAATGGCCGTACTTTCCAACAAACCAGACGATTTCACCAGGAAATGTGTAGTTGAGTTTCTGCCCAAATGGACATTCGAGATCGTTTTAGGCCTCCACAACGGAATTCCGCCCAAGCCAGATCCCACAGGCGCTCATCAGGTAGCCGACTATTTGAGCATCCCGCCGTCGCAAATCCTATACGTCGGGGATTCCGCTATCGACATGAAGACAGCCATCGCCGCCGGTATGTACCCGCTCGGAGTGCTCTGGGGCTTCAGGTCACGGGAGGAGCTAGAGGATAACGGGGCACGGACGCTGATCGAACGACCACAGGAGATTCTCGCTCTGCTGAGCCACTGCGCTCCCTAAAACCCTTCAGTCTATCTACCTGAGATGGCAGGTATCGTTCAGCACGACGAACGCCGCTCCCTCAGGTGAGATATCCATGATAGTCACCGAGGCGCTGCTGAGGCGCACCTGCCACCAGTGCTCCAGGCCGATTCCCAGCAGGATACAGATAAGCACTTGCAGCGAGCCCCCGTGAGCCACCACTAACACCGTTTCCTCTGGTTTGTGCTCCTTGAGCTTCCCGGCGAACCGGGCCACTCTGGCAGCAAGTTGAGCTATGCTCTCCCCGTCAGGGAGATGCACTTCGGGACTCCTGGTTCTCCAGGCTTGCGGATCGAGGGCGATCCCGGGGTAGCGCTCCTTGATCTCATCGAAGGTCATTCCTTCACACTGGCCGAAGTTCATCTCCCTCAACAATGGCGATTGACAGATCCCCACCATGCCGTGCATCGAGGCGATGATCTCAGCGGTTTCACACGCTCGGGAGAGGTCGCTGGAGTAGATAACGTCTATCCTCTCGCTCGCAAGTCGGTCCCTCACCCTTGCCACCTGTTCGATCCCATTATCATTCAAGTGGATGTCGCTATAACCCTGATACCGAAACGACTTATTCCACTCCGTCTCCCCGTGTCTTACAAGTATAAGTCTAGCCAACTCGTTCCTCCCAATTTGCCGAGTGCCGAATCTCCGGCCGGGAACTGGCCATCATGCCGGCCAAACGTATGGAAAGTTGCTCAAGCTGCCCCAGGCTGCCCTGAGGCTTGGTGAGTATATCCTGCCGCTTTCGGGCGGCCTCCATTGCCTCCAAATTCAGGGGCTCGATTGCCCCGAGTGTTTCGAGTAAGGATTTGGTCATCTTATTGTCCTCGAATTATTAACAGCGGAGAGGGTGGGATTCGAACCCACGGTCGCACAAGACGACACGCGCTCTCCAGGCGCGCCTGATCGGCCACTCCAGCACCTCTCCGTGTTCTTATGTGCGACAAAGTCAGACTAAATTCTCTAATCTCTTATAGCGGTATTCTTTGATTTGTATGGACATGCTCTAACGGCGTTGAATTACAAGGCTAACTGAAATAGTTATGCTCCACTTCCACCTAGAATCCAATTTACTGTTAGGCCTCTGTCTAGGAAAAATTGTCGAACATGTGTTTCATTGTTAACTCTCAAGTTGTTATCTACCTCTGGCGAAGGATCTGTCCAAATTTTGTGTTCTTGGAATAGTCTCTTGATCCTGTCCTTAATAACTTGCCATTGACCTTCTTGAATCTCCCTAAGGAGTATTTTCCTTCTTTCTTCAGTGTCAAAAAGCCCCAATACTTGAGCAACAACGTCCCTCAACATGCGTGTCCATGCTTTAAGCGACCCCGCAGCATAGATGCGTTCTGCCCAGCGGTGCCAATCATCTCTCGTCGTTGGATTCCACCTACCCTCTAATGTTTCTTCAGCCAGAATATTCATCAATCTTATTACATTTCTTCTTTCTAATTCTCTAAGCTCATCCAGTAACTCAATATCCATATCCAAAGGAGGCGAAGTAATAAAATTCTTGAAAATAGTTACCGTCAGGCCATAGACCGTTAGAGGATTTTTTCTTGTGCGGTTTCGTTCTGCTATATAATCGGACATCGAGTTCCCACTATCTTCTAATATGCTATCGTAGATATTACTCCTTATCATATTTAGAGCATCTCCTCTACTTTTACCCCTCTCTACTAAGAAACTAACAAACCCATACTCTGACTTTGTGCCTTTGATTTCGATATACTCCTGCCATTCTTCCTTAAACAAATCAGCCCACTTATTAATCAATACTGATGTAAAGAAAGGCATCTGGCGTAATTTGTCATGTGCTGTTAAGTTCGTATCCTTTGTACGTTTCACATCAGGGTCTATGTAGACCTTACATTCAATCTCTTTCCGTCCAGCCCAAATTTGGGCGGCAGATTTGTGCTGTCCATCAAACAGAAGGATCTGCCCATCTACTAACCTACATATGGCGGGTGACAATTGAGTGTGTGTTAAGAGATGTCTGTATAATTCCCAAAGTCTTTTCATCTCTAGGGGACGAGGTTGTAGATCATAATCATTTTTTATGTACTGGATTGGCAAAACGATGTAAAAGTAGTCACGCTCCGTAGCTTGGCAAGTAGACAAAGGCAATACGACCGGTTCTATTTTGTCATCAAAGAATATCTTGATTTGGTTTTTGTGTGAGACTATCTCTGTCTCTAGAATCTTACCATACCCTTTCCTTCCCTGTTTAACTTCAAGAATATCATCTAATCTTCTCGGGTCAGGACTGTTAAAGAATTCTTCCATATCTAATCTCGCTCTAAACTCAAGGATGGAGAGTATGCCTATCCTCTTGTGGTGTTCACTGCAAACAGGGGCTAGGTTTGCTAACTCTGTCAGCCCCTCTTGTGAAAATGGTTTTATATGATGATAGTCTACATCCCGCTCATCTTTTATAGGATGGTCATTTACAAAGCACCTAACCATGCCTTCCCTAGTGTGTTGTTCATTAATGGTATTCTTTTCAATTTCGCTTGGCTCCCGATGTATTGCCATTTCAGAATCACCTCCTTCCTTTGGCGGTGTCTTTTGGATAAAATTCGAACTTATTTTGAACAAAATCCCGATGCTGACTTTTGATTGTCGCCCACAGGGCGACAATCCCGCCCAGGTCCTGCTAACGCAGGACTGCGGGCGGGCAAAAATTCCTTCCCCCAGACCCCCTTCCTTTTTGCCCGCCCGCCTTTGCCCGTTTTGCGGGCGAGCCGCTAAAAAATTATTTTTTTCTCACAATTACTTTTTTACGCTGAATCAATCTTATATTCTTTTCCTTCGCATATTCTTTCGCGGGTTCTGTGAATCCTTTTATACTGACCACTTCGTTTATACCCTTGCGACGCAACTTAATCAGCTCGCCTCTATCAACTGGACGCGACCAGCGTTTAACTTCGCCTCTTCTCCCACCTTTTATATAATCAGGCGAGCCGGGACCCCCTTGAGGATATCCACGCTGACGGGCTTTTATTTTTTCGTAGGCATAGCCTCTTTTTTGTGATTTTCTCATAAGAATTTATTTGGTTAATTCCTTAAGCTTTCTAACGACCTTTAAACCTTCATTTTCTTCGTTCCATTGGTTAACAATTTCAACTATTTTCGATTTCAATTGGTTTGCTGATAGTGGTTTGGGTTTTTCGCATACAACATTTTTTAATTGTAGAAATTCGTAAAGTTCCTGCAGGGCATTTTCCTGCCTAAACTCAATAACCCTTACACCAATCTTTTTGGCTTCACCTATCATCATTTCTGTTAATCTATCAATTAAAAATAAATCTACCTTTCTCGCCAACGCCTCGTC